>NZ_JBFTRC010000453.1:0-351 GCF_056399325.1 Allobosea sp. 01N443 | reverse complement strand
GCTCAGCGGCGGCCGGGTGATCTTCGACGACACGCCGGACCAGCTGACCTCCGAGATCGTCCACCAGATCTATCCCGGCCTGGAAGACCCCGGCATCAGCCGCGTCCTGAAGCCGCGCGCGCTGGCTCAGCCGGTGCTGACGCCGCTCATCGCCACCGCAACAGCCTGAACGCGACGGGGAGCCCGATCATGTCATTCGGTACATTGCAACTCGTCCTTCGTCCGCCGCAGGGCCGTTTCGGCTGGTGGGGCGTCAGCGCCCTGTCGCTCGCGATCGTCGTCTTCCTGTGGTGGGCCGCGCTCGGTTCGCAGATCAATGCCAGCAACCTGTGGAACGGCATCCCTTATATG
>NZ_JBFTRC010000452.1:0-361 GCF_056399325.1 Allobosea sp. 01N443 | reverse complement strand
ACATAGGCCAGGCTGACCTGGATCGCATCGAGCTCATTGCGCCCGAGGCGCCTGAAAAGGATTTCCTTGCGCCCGGCCTCAGTGTCGAACCGCCACTCACCGTCCTTGCGCAGGATCGGGATCGGGAACGGAAAGTCATTCTGACCGACGAGCAATGTCGCCTTGTCGCCGTCGACCTCGACCTGGTGCTTGGCCTGATAGGCCGAGAGAAAGCGCTCCCTGTCCGCTGCGTCGGCGACCTCGTCGCCGGAAAAGACGATGTCGCGCCCCTTGAGCCCGAGAACGCCGAGCATCGGGCCGGTCTCGCTGGTGCGGGCGGCTTCCACAAGGGCTCGCTGGTGCGGGCGGCTTCCACAAGGGC
>NZ_JBFTRC010000451.1:0-365 GCF_056399325.1 Allobosea sp. 01N443 | reverse complement strand
CACAAAACGTAGTTAAAGAAGTTCAAAACAACCAATCCGAACTGCGACAAGCCAATAACAATTATAAAAAAATGATTGATGAACGTATGAAGAGCAACGCAATAGTGATTAAACAATATGATCAAGTCATACATCGTTTAACTAAAGGCATCACAGCCATGTTTTTTATCGTTGCCTTAGTGATGGTCGCCTTTTTAGTTATAAGTCCCTTAGGTGACTGGTTAGGCGTCCAACATTTTTACGAATGGCTGAACCACGTGCTTAAAACGGGGCATTCAGCATGGCGTTATTTCATGCTTGTTTTCTATCTTGTACCTTATATTTTATTTGGAGTGCTTATATATGCCATTTTAAAAGCATATGAG
>NZ_JBFTRC010000450.1:0-373 GCF_056399325.1 Allobosea sp. 01N443 | reverse complement strand
GCCGTGAGATGAGCCGGCGGAAGAACGATCAGCTTTTTCGTCTGCCCCGGAAGTGCTGCCAGGGCCGTGTCGAGCCAGCCCAGCGCGGGAAAGCGCCAGCTTTCCCGTTCCGTCGCGTCCACCTTCGTCGCCGGCACGATCGGAGCCAGGTCTGGAGCAACGCCGCCAAAGTCGTGGAACAAGTGAGAGCGAGCCCGCGCCAGATCATACGTCTGTTCTGGTGGCGTGAACACTTCGTAGCCGTCGCGGCGGATCCGCTCAGGCAGATATCCGAGCCTATGCGCCAGAAGGCGGCCCGCGATTTCCAGCGTGGTCAGGTTGATCAGCTTCGGCCAGTCATTCCAGCGGGCGTCGTCATAGAGCCAGGGCGGAA
>NZ_JBFTRC010000449.1:0-379 GCF_056399325.1 Allobosea sp. 01N443 | reverse complement strand
TGTATATCTTTATCGCCTTTTTTATTTGGCCTAATTGCTTTGATATTTGCGACAGGTTTGTAATCAACTTGAAGTGCTTTTTGCCATAAATTGATCCACTCTTCTTGCGTTATATAATTTTCTTTTTTTCTAAAATAAGCATTTTCAACACACAATAAAACGTGCATATGTTGATTATAACTACCATCATTTTTATTAACTGTTACCTCAGTTGAACGCATAAAACCAATCAAATTTTGTTTTACTTTTTTATATCTACTCAATCTATCAAAAGCTTTAGTTAAATGTTTTAAACTCTGTTCTAAAGTTTCACCGTCAATCGCATTTTTTGTTGAAAGTGTTAAAAACAACCAACGTGCTTTTGGTTTTTCTTTAATAA
>NZ_JBFTRC010000448.1:0-382 GCF_056399325.1 Allobosea sp. 01N443 | reverse complement strand
CCTTCAATGTGGCCCGCGGCTGGGATGTCGGGCTGGGAACGTTGAACCAGGTGCGTTCGGATCTTGCCGCTTCGCAGGATCCCTATGTCTCCGAGGCCGTCGGATATGCCGGAAATCTCTCGCCCTATACCTCGTGGGAGGACTTCCAGCAGCGCAACAATCTGAGCGATGCAGTGATCGCCCAGTTCAAGCAGGCCTATCCGGACCTCGTCCTGGACGCCGACGAGATCGCGGCCTTCCAGGCGATCAACTCGAATATCAGCGTGGCCATCCAGGCCGACGGCACCGGCATCGTGAAGGGGATCGACCGGGTCGATCTCTGGGTCGGTGGCCTTGCCGAGACGCATATCAATGGCGGCATGGTCGGGCAGACCTTCTGGGT
>NZ_JBFTRC010000447.1:0-395 GCF_056399325.1 Allobosea sp. 01N443 | reverse complement strand
GGCCGGTGGCGTGCCGGGCGCACGGCCGGCAGGAGGTGGCGCCAGCGGGGCGGTAGCGGGCGGCTGGGTTTGCGGAGCCGCTCCGGGAGCGCGTCCCCCTGCTGGGGGCGTCAACGGTGCGGTTGCCGGCGGCTGCGCCTGTGGGGCGGGAATCGGACGGGCTGCCGGCGGCTGCACGGGGGCCKGGACGGGCGGCTGGGCGCGCGGCGGCACGGCCTGAGGCTGGCTGGGCTGGGCTGGAGGAGCCGGGCGCGGCACCGCCGGGATTGGCTGAGGCGCGGAGGAGGGCGGGGGCGMGGGTTGCGGCCGTATGGCTGGTGGGCGTCCGGGTTCGCCGGCGCCCGGCGGCACGGGGCGCGGCATCTGCGGCTCGCGGCGCGGTTCAGGCGGCGGCG
>NZ_JBFTRC010000446.1:0-399 GCF_056399325.1 Allobosea sp. 01N443 | reverse complement strand
CTCCAACAGCACGCTTCGCCTATCCTACTGCGTCCCCCCATCGATTAAAACGATACTAGGTGGTACAGGAATATCAACCTGTTATCCATCGCCTACGCCTGTCGGCCTCAGCTTAGGACCCGACTAACCCAGAGCGGACGAGCCTTCCTCTGGAAACCTTAGTCAATCGGTGGACGGGATTCTCACCCGTCTTTCGCTACTCACACCGGCATTCTCACTTCTAAGCGCTCCACATGTCCTTGCGATCATGCTTCRACGCCCTTAGAACGCTCTCCTACCATTGTCCAAAGGACAATCCACAGCTTCGGTRATAYGTTTAGCCCCGGTACATTTTCGGCGCAGTGTCACTCGACTAGTGAGCTATTACGCACTCTTTAAATGATGGCTGCTTCTAAGCCA
>NZ_JBFTRC010000445.1:0-410 GCF_056399325.1 Allobosea sp. 01N443 | reverse complement strand
CCGCAGTTCTTCACCGGCCTGAAGATCGCGGCGATCAGCGTGGTCTCGGGCGCGATCGCCGGCGAATTCCTCGGCGGCGGCCAGGGCTTCGGCGAGCTGATCCGGGTCGCCGCATCGCAGCTCGACACCCCGCGCGTCTTCTCGCTGATCATCTATCTCAGCCTGCTCGGGCTTTTCATGTTCGGCGTCGTGTCCTGGATGCAGTACAGGTTCGTCTTCTGGCAGCGTTCGAGTAACACCATCTCTTCCAGGGCACCCCGGTGAGCGGCAGCAGGACAGACACGACCATGGCAAAAGCTGCCGAGAAGACCACGCTGTCGACGACGGTCTCCCAGAAACTGCGCTGCGACATCTTCCTGGGCGAATTCAGGCCGGGTGAGACGCTGCGCAGCGAGGGGATTGCCTCGACC
>NZ_JBFTRC010000444.1:0-416 GCF_056399325.1 Allobosea sp. 01N443 | reverse complement strand
CGTTCTCGCCATACCAGCGCGCGAGCGTCTCAGCCTCGCTCCCTTCCAGGATCGGCAGCCCGTTGATGKTCAGGCCGATCGCGACCAGTTCATCGCGAACCTGCATCGGGGCGGCCTCGGGGTTGCAGTTTTCTTGTCCGTCCCCCGACACATCCAGGAGGACGCGCGTCGCCCGCATCGGGATTTGCGGCGTGATCTTGTCGGCGACGAAGCGCATCATCTGCGCCACGCAGGTGAATTCGCCGCCTTGCCGGGCGAGCCGGCGCAGTTTGCCTGCCAGCGCCCGCGCATCGGCGGCGCTGGCGACCCTGACCCACGGAATCGAGAAGCTAGGCTTGTCGGCCCAGAGGATGACGCTGATCGCGATCGCCTGGCGCGGCCCGCCGAGAATGGCCGCCTGCACGGAGGGGGCATCG
>NZ_JBFTRC010000443.1:0-425 GCF_056399325.1 Allobosea sp. 01N443 | reverse complement strand
CATCCTGCTGGCGCGCCAGGTCGGCGTTCCGGCGCTGGTGGTGTTCATGAACAAGGTCGACCTGGTCGACGACGCGGAGCTGCTCGAGCTGGTCGAGATGGAGATCCGCGAGCTTCTGTCGAAGTACGACTTCCCGGGCGACGAAATCCCGATCACCAAGGGTTCGGCCAAGGTCGCGCTGGACAATGGCGACAAGGCGATCGGCCATGACGCGGTCGTGGCGCTGATGAAGACGGTCGACGACTACATCCCGCAGCCGGCGCGTCCGCTGGACCTGCCGTTCCTGATGCCGGTCGAAGACGTGTTCTCGATCTCGGGCCGTGGCACGGTGGTGACCGGTCGCGTCGAGCGCGGCATCGTCAAGGTCGGCGAGGAAATCGAGATCGTCGGCCTGAAGGACACCGTGAAGACGACGGTGACCGGCG
>NZ_JBFTRC010000442.1:0-426 GCF_056399325.1 Allobosea sp. 01N443 | reverse complement strand
TGCTTCAGGGGCTCGGACGCCGATTTTGCCAAGAAAAGTCACGGCATTAAGTTCCGAGGGCTCCCACCAATCTGCAATTACGCCGAACACGGCCAAACGTCCGTTGTGGGCAAATCGATGTTCCTTGAGGATTTGCGCCTGTTCGGCCTGCATCAGCGTCGGGACTTCTTCCCACACGCCGTCCATTACGGCGATGGCCACGTGTTTCTGGTTGGAGCCGATGACCTTGAACGTAGAGTATCGCCCTGTCTCCGCCGGTGCGAACGTGGAATAGGGCCTGGTTCGAAAAGCGTAGACCGTCCCCGCCGGTGGTAGGCCCTCGTGCGAGGGGGCAGCGACAGGTTCATCCGTGTCGGCGAGTGTGCGCAGGCATGATGTCGCGACCATGGGCATCCTCCGACGGCAGCGTGCCAGAAGGATGCAATG
>NZ_JBFTRC010000441.1:0-432 GCF_056399325.1 Allobosea sp. 01N443 | reverse complement strand
CCTGCGCAGCATCGGGCGCTGCGAGACGTTGCTGATCACCGCGATCGGACTGCTCGCAGGGGCGCTGGATCCTGATGGCGATGTGCTGGCGATCCGCAATCTCACCGCCTCCAGCGGCACGCTGACCGCGGTCGAGGGTGGCTGGGAGTTCASCCCGRCGCCCGGCTATTTTGGCCCGGTGACGCTGAGCTAYGAGGTCAGCGACGAGACCGTCGCGGTCGCMCAGACCGCGCTCTTCAGSGTCGTCGAGTTCACCGAGATCAACGGCACGGCCGGCGATGACAGCCTGACCGGGACSGAATGCGCCGACCTGATCGACGGGCGCGACGGCAATGACGTGATCGAYGGCCGCGGCGGCTCSGACATCCTGCATGGCGGCGCCGGCAACGACTTCATCCGCGGCGGCGCCGGCCATGACCTGATCTATGCCGG
>NZ_JBFTRC010000440.1:0-445 GCF_056399325.1 Allobosea sp. 01N443 | reverse complement strand
CGGCCGGCGGCACGACCGACCTTCTCGGCAGAATTCTGGCCGAGCGGCTGGCCGTGCGGCTCAATGGCAAGTTCATCGTCGAAAATCGGGCGGGCGCGGGCGGCAACACCGGTGTCGCTGCCGTCGCGAGGGCGCCGGCCGACGGCTATACGCTGACCATGGGCACGGTCTCGACCCATGCGATCAACCCGGCCGTCTACAGCAAGATGCCCTTTGACCACATCAAGGATTTTGCGCCGATCTCGCAGGTGGCGAGCGTGCCGAATATCCTGATGGTCAATCTCGACCTGCCGGCGAAGTCGGTACCGGAACTCATCGAACTGCTGAAGAAGAACCCGGGCAAATACTCGTTCGGCTCGTCCGGCGCCGGCACCTCGACGCATATGGCAGCCGAGTTGTTCAAGGTCGCGACCGGCACGGATATGGCCCATGTACCCTACCGATC
>NZ_JBFTRC010000439.1:0-458 GCF_056399325.1 Allobosea sp. 01N443 | reverse complement strand
TCACGTTAACCGCGGACCATTGAAGCGAACTCAACCGGGTGACGGGCTCACGCTGCGAGGCCAGCGACGGCTTTCCATTGTGCCATGGCGCACAGACGATGCAGATGGATGGCGAGGGCGGAGCGACGGGACCGGGGCGGGACGAACAGATTGCGGACGGCGGAGAAGACGGCGACGAAGCGCTGCAGGCTGCCTGGAGATCGAAAGCCTTGCATCGTCCGCTCGCGCTTTCGGAGCGGCAGGTGTGAGTTCTCGGCCCGGTTGTTGAGGCCCTTGTGCGCGCGATGCTCGATCGTCGGCATGATCTGGCGCCGGGCGGCGGCATAGGAGCCGAGCTTGTCGGTGATCATCCGCCGGGGCGCACAGCTCTGCTTCTTCAAAAGACGCCTCAGCAACCGCCGCGCTGCCTTGGTGTCACGCCGGGTCTGCACGATCTCATCTAGGGTATAGCCGTCCTG
>NZ_JBFTRC010000438.1:0-465 GCF_056399325.1 Allobosea sp. 01N443 | reverse complement strand
GCCGATGCCGCCCTCGTCGCCTCGAAGAGCAGGCTCGCGACCCTGGTCGACGCCCGTTCGGCGAGCTATTTCGAGGGCCGCGAGAAGGCTGCGGAAGCGACGCGCGCCGGGCATATTCCAGGCGCGATTTCGCGTGACTACGCAGAGGCCTTCGATCTCTCGACCGGTCGCCTGAAACCTGCAGGCGACCTGACCGCCCTGTTTTCCAGCGTGCCGAACGGACCTGCGATTTCCTATTGCAACACCGGCCACACTGCAGCGCTGAACTGGTTCGTGCTTTCCGAACTTCTGGGGAACGACGAGGTGTCGCTCTATGACGGCTCGATGACCGACTGGACGCAGGATCTCGAACGCCCGGTTGCAACGAGGGATAGTCTAGTCAGGCGGCCTGATGACGCAGAGCGGAGGCGCGCGGTAAAGCGCGCCTCCGCTCGCGCCCAGCCAGAATCCAGCTGTCGTTCGACC
>NZ_JBFTRC010000437.1:0-465 GCF_056399325.1 Allobosea sp. 01N443 | reverse complement strand
TTGTTGTATTTGTCTTTCAAAGCCATGTTGGATGCCTCCTTTATTGTAATCTTCGCCCAATTTACGCCCGCGTACTTTTTTATTTTCAGCTAAATGCCGATAGGTAATGCTTTTGGGGGTAACACGTTCAATCGTAATGCCATATTGCTTTAAATGGTCTTTGAATTCATCCATATTCGTTGCTTGTGATTGGTCTATCGCCTCTCTAATCTCATCTTTCCATGAATATTGGGCTGTTGATTTCGTATTAGGGTCAGCAATCGCTTTTTCCGTTTGCGTATAACGTAAGCGTGCTGTATCTTTTTCTGGCACGCTTAAACCATGTTCTCGACACACCTCATCATTAAAATCTCTTAAATCACGTAAGGTTTGTTTATTGTTGTTAAATTTTTTCCCTGTCTCAAGATCAATAGCATTAATCACAATATGGTTGTGTACATGATCCGTATCATTGTGTGTATAGAC
>NZ_JBFTRC010000436.1:0-473 GCF_056399325.1 Allobosea sp. 01N443 | reverse complement strand
TTCCACTTCCGCATCGAGAAGATCGGGGACGACGACCGCACCTATGTCGACGTCTWTCTCGAGCAGMMYGACGAGARGGACTACTCSATCGAGATCCAGGGCAGYCACAGGCTTTACTATTACTGACCTCGGYGCGKGGCCGCAGGGCCACGCATCCCGGGCGGGCGGACGGGAGAGACCAGCATGACCAGGCGCAGTATCGCATCGCAGGCGGGCGGGGATGCCAGGGAAGGGCGCGAGCCGAACTTCGGGCTCGGCCGGCATATGCTCGCCGGTACCGCGCTCGCCCTGCTCCTGGTCGTCGGCTGCGGCGGCTGGGCCGCGAGCGCCCATCTCAACGGCGCCGTGATCGCCCAGGGCTCGATCAAGGTCGACCAGAACCTCAAGGAGGTGCAGCACCGCGACGGCGGCGTCGTCCAGGCGATCGGGGTGCGACAGGGCGACCGGGTCGAGGCTGGCCAGACCGCCAGACC
>NZ_JBFTRC010000435.1:0-482 GCF_056399325.1 Allobosea sp. 01N443 | reverse complement strand
CTCCACGTCAGGCAAAACGCGCGAAGTGGTCGAGATGGTGGAACTTTCCCGGCATCTGGGGCCCCACAAGGTCATCGCCGTTACCTCGCATCCCCAGTCCGATCTTCGTCTTGTGAGCGATATCATCATCGACATGGGACAGATCGCGGAACCCTGTTCCTTGGGACTGACCCCGACCGCGAGCATTGCCGTCATGTCGGCAATCGCCGATGCCCTTGCGTTGATCGTCATGGAGCGGCGTGGCTTTACGCKAAAGGACTATGGCCTCCGGCACCATGGGGGTTACCTTGGTGCCAAGGCGCGTTTGGACAACGTCTGAGAGCCCGTCCCGAAACGCGCCCTCGTCAGGTGTTCCGGGTGCGACGCGGWCGATGACCTGCCTTTTCCCCGCCGCGCCGGCCTCGTTTCCGTCCGCCGGTGACGGTCAACCGTCCACGGCGCCCCCTTTGCCGGCGGTTTGCGGGATGAGGCGGCGCCGGCAC
>NZ_JBFTRC010000434.1:0-486 GCF_056399325.1 Allobosea sp. 01N443 | reverse complement strand
ACGTATACTTTGGGACCTTAGCTGGTGGTCTGGGCTGTTTCCCTTTTGACCATGGATCTTATCACTCACAGTCTGACTCCCAAGGATAAGTCTTTGGCATTCGGAGTTTATCTGAATTCGGTAACCCGATGAGGGCCCCTAGTCCAAACAGTGCTCTACCTCCAAGACTCTTACCTTGAGGCTAGCCCTAAAGCTATTTCGGAGAGAACCAGCTATCTCCAAGTTCGATTGGAATTTCTCCGCTACCCACACCTCATCCCCGCACTTTTCAACGTGCGTGGGTTCGGGCCTCCAGTAAGTGTTACCTTACCTTCACCCTGGACATGGGTAGATCACCTGGTTTCGGGTCTACGACCTCATACTCATTCGCCCTATTCAGACTCGCTTTCGCTACGGCTCCGCTTCATCAGCTTAACCTCGCATGAAATCGTAACTCGCCGGTTCATTCTACAAAAGGCACGCCATTACCCATTAACGGGCTTTGAC
>NZ_JBFTRC010000433.1:0-497 GCF_056399325.1 Allobosea sp. 01N443 | reverse complement strand
GCATAAGGCTGGGCCAGATTCGAGCAGACTCCGATGCGCAAGTCAGCCCGTCGGAGCGCTGCCCAAAGCACCGCCATTCCGGGGCGCAGCTGGATAGAAGCCCGCTCGGCATCAAGATCGAGTTCCAGTTCCCGCAAACGCGCCTCGCCGATGACGATGGCAAGTTCTTTGGCAACCTCTCTAAGGCTCAACGGGCGGGTCAGAACGTCGACCGCACGGTGATCCGTCCCCTTTTCGTTCATCAGCCTTCGGAATGGACGGCGTTTATCTACCATTTTCACAAGCGTCCCGAACGCGTCGAAACAGATTGCCCGGATTTCCGACATCAGGACCCGTCACTCCCACTTCAAGTCATCGTCGGTGTAGGGAGTGAAATCGCGATCGACGTCATTTGGACCAGGGCCGCCCTGAGTGAGGCCCATGAGATACCGACGGACGTTCATGATGTCCTCGACGCTGCCCTCCTTCATGAGGCTCAAGGGCGTCTGGCCCTGGCC
>NZ_JBFTRC010000432.1:0-500 GCF_056399325.1 Allobosea sp. 01N443 | reverse complement strand
ATGGGGGCAGCCCAGTTCGCCGCGATGAAACCCGGCAGCATCTTCATCAACATCGCCCGCGGCGGGCTCGTCGATGTCGATGCCCTCCACGACGCGCTCAAGAGCGGCCACATCGCCGCCGCCGGCCTCGACGTGCTGCCCAAGGAACCGCCGGTGCCGACGCCGGCGCTGATCGAGGCCTGGCGCGGCAACGCCTCCTGGCTCKCCGGGCGCCTCGTCGTGACGCCGCACGCCGCCTTCTACTCGGAGGCCGGCTATCTCGACATGCGCACCTTCTCCGCCGAGATCCTGCTCGAATTCCTGTTCGAGGGACGGCTGCGGAACAACGTCAATCCCGGTTGGGACGCCAAGGCGAACTGACGGCCGGCAAACACCTCTCGCACACGGGAACAAGACAATGGCCTTTCAGCAGAGCGAAACCGACTTCAGGGCGCTCAGCGCCGAAGAACTCCAGGCCTGGCGGGCAATCCCGCCGGCCGTAGCCTCCGACTGCATGAACC
>NZ_JBFTRC010000431.1:0-502 GCF_056399325.1 Allobosea sp. 01N443 | reverse complement strand
AATCCGATCCAGCCATAATCTTCGAGATAGACCTCGGCCCAGGCATGCGCCCCTTCCGCCTCGGGCAGGGCATCGGATTGCGCGACATAGCCGGAGACGTAGCGGGCAGGGACTCCGAGCTGGCGCGCGCAGGTCATGAAAACGTGTGTGAGATCCTGCGGGATGCCGCCGCGGGCCGCGAAGGCGGCTGCAGCCCCTACGCCGGTACGCTGGCCGGAACGGTCRCAGGCAAGCAAGTCGTGCAGCGCTTCTGTCAACGCGTGCATCTTGGCGAGCGGTGTCGAGTCGGCGCGCGTTGCCGCCACGGCGAAGTCGCGCAAGGCGTCGTCGGGCGTCGTCAGCAAGGTATCGCGCCGGAACACTTCGGGCGGCACGCGCTCGATCGTTCCGCGAATGACACCGGCCAGATCCAGAGTCTCGATGACGCCGCCGACATGAATCGCGAGATCGGAGATCGGGCCATCGGCCGAGAAGGTATGGACGATGTTGCCATGCGCATCCT
>NZ_JBFTRC010000430.1:0-513 GCF_056399325.1 Allobosea sp. 01N443 | reverse complement strand
AGTCCCGGCATTTGATGGATTGGATCGAGCCTGAATCGTTCTGGCTCTGAAGTCCAGCATTTGCAGATGAACTCGTAGGGTGTGAGCCCCCTAAGGGTCTTCAGCCGGCGGCCGAAATTGTAGGCGACAACGAAGTCTGTGAGGTGCGCCTCGAACTGGCGATGATCGTCATAGTGGAAGCGCTTGACGGTCGCTTCCTTGATGGTGCGGTTCATCCGCTCAACCTGCCCGTTGGTCCAGGGRTGCTTCACCTTGGTGAGGCGATGCTCGATGCCATTCTCGYGGCACCGCATGTCGAACATGTGGGTGATGTAACGAGCTGTCGGCCCGTCGGCGTAACGAGCCGGGAAGGTGAACTGGATTCCGTTGTCCGTGAGAACGGTGTGGACCCGGTACGGTACCGCGTCGATCAGAGCCACCAGGAAGGCAGAAGCCGAGGTCCGGCCGGTCTTCCTGACCACCTGGACGAAGGCGAATTTGCTCGTGCGATCAATGGCCACGTAGAGGTAGAGC
>NZ_JBFTRC010000429.1:0-547 GCF_056399325.1 Allobosea sp. 01N443 | reverse complement strand
CGTCGAGCGATACAGCATAGTCAAGAGAGCCTGAGGGCTCTGGCGAAGCGCTACGGCATCAACCAGAAGACGGTGGCCAAGTGGAAGAGACGGAGYTCGACGGCGGATCTCAAGACCGGTCCATGCGAGCCTCGATCGACCGTGCTGTCGATCGAGGAGGAGGCGGTSATCGTCGCCTTCCGCCGGCATACTCTGCTGCCGCTCGACGATTGCCTCTATGCTCTGCAGGCGACGATCCCGCATCTGACGCGCTCATCATTGCACCGCTGCCTGCAGCGTCATGGCATCAGCCGGTTGCCGGAGGTSGCAGGAGACAAGGAGCCGAARAGGCGCTTCAAGTCCTACCCGATCGGCTACKTCCATATCGACATCGCCGAGRTACAGACTGCCGAGGGCAAGCTCTACCTCTACGTGGCCATTGATCGCACGAGCAAATTCGCCTTYGTCCAGGTGGTCAGGAAGACCGGCCGGACCTCGGCTTCTGCCTTCCTGGTGGCTCTGATCGACGCGGTACCGTACCGGGTCCACACCGTTCTCACGGACAACG
>NZ_JBFTRC010000428.1:0-555 GCF_056399325.1 Allobosea sp. 01N443 | reverse complement strand
GCCGTTCCTGATGCCGGTCGAAGACGTGTTCTCGATCTCGGGCCGTGGCACGGTGGTGACCGGTCGCGTCGAGCGCGGCATCGTCAAGGTCGGCGAGGAAATCGAGATCGTYGGCCTGAAGGACACCGTGAAGACGACGGTGACCGGCGTCGAGATGTTCCGCAAGCTGCTGGACCAGGGCCAGGCTGGCGACAACATCGGCGCGCTGCTGCGCGGCACGAAGCGCGAGGACGTCGAGCGCGGCCAGRTKCTGTGCAAGCCGGGTTCGGTGAAGCCGCACACCAAGTTCAAGGCCGAGGCCTACATCCTGACGAAGGAAGAGGGCGGCCGCCATACGCCGTTCTTCACCAACTACCGCCCGCAGTTCTACTTCCGCACGACGGACGTGACCGGCGTGGTGCACCTGCCTGAGGGCACCGAGATGGTGATGCCTGGCGACAACATCGCCATGGAAGTGCACCTGATCGTGCCGATCGCGATGGAGGAGAAGCTGCGCTTCGCCATCCGCGAAGGCGGCAGGACCGTCGGCGCCGGCGTCGTCGCCAGCATCATCGC
>NZ_JBFTRC010000427.1:0-557 GCF_056399325.1 Allobosea sp. 01N443 | reverse complement strand
TGATAAGGGAGTGCAATACATTCTTGAGTTTTGTGGCAGATAAAACATTAGAGAAACAGAAATTGCATAAATCTAATTTATGTAAAAATCGATTTTGTCCTGTATGTGCATGGCGAAAAGCGAGAAAAGATGCGTTAGGTTTATCATTGATGATGCAATATATTAAGCAAAAAGAAGATAAACAATTCATCTTTTTAACACTTACCACGCCAAATGTTACAGCTGAGCATTTAGAAAGTGAAATTAAAGCTTATAATCACTCTTTTCAAAAGATGTTTAAGCGTAAAAAAGTAATTTCTGCTACGAAAGGTTATGTAAGAAAATTAGAAATTACTTACAATAAAGAACGTGATGACTATAACCCGCATTTTCATGTTTTAATTGCAGTAAATAAGTCATATTTTACAGATAAAAGATATTATATTAGCCAAAAAGAATGGCTTGAATTATGGCGTGACGTAACGGGAATTTCAGAAATTACACAAGTTCAAGTTCAAAAAATAAGACAAAATAACAATAAAGAGTTATATGAAATGGCTAAGTATTCTGGTAAAGAT
>NZ_JBFTRC010000426.1:0-565 GCF_056399325.1 Allobosea sp. 01N443 | reverse complement strand
AGAAGGGCTTCATCGACGGCACGAAGGTCTACAAYATCAACCGCGAATGGGCCCGCCTGCTCGGCGAGCGCGGCGAGATCGAAGCCTCGATCGCCCGCGCCCGGCTGCGCGTCAGCGACGCCCGCCTCCAGATCATCGCCGTCGACGAGACCGCCCGCACCGAGGCCCAGCGCGAGCTGCGCCAGGTCGAGGCCAAGGTCTCCGAGCTCAGCGACCGRCGKCTCGCCAGTGAGGACCGGCTCTCRCGCTCCGARATCCGCGCCCCGATCGCCGGCATCGTCAACGAGTTGACCGTCTTCACCGTCGGCGGCGTCATCACCCCGGCCGCSCGYCTCGCCACCATCGTRCCGGGCGAGGCCAAGCTCACCGTCGAGGTCAGGATCGCGCCGACSGATATCGACCAGGTCAGGCCGGGCCAGCCCGCCCGCCTGCGCTTCTCCGCCTTCGCCAAGAAYKCGACCCCGGARCTGCCGGGCACCGTCAGCCATCTCTCCCCGGCGACCACCCGCGACCCCACCACCGGCGCCAATTTCTACACCGGCGAGATCCAGATCGACGGCGATCT
>NZ_JBFTRC010000425.1:0-591 GCF_056399325.1 Allobosea sp. 01N443 | reverse complement strand
GAATAAAGCATTAAAAAATAGCCACTCAATTTGTGAGTAGCTATTTTTGGGCGAAGATCACTTCACATTAAAAGACTAAATGTGAATGAGGATAATGCTATATTTTTACTTTAACACTTATTTATTTTCATCTCATCCAAAACCATTAAAAATAGTCACTCAATTATTGAGTGACTATGGGTTGGTAGAAGAACTATTTCATGTTAAAAGAATTAATGATGTTTGAGAATTATATTTTCACTTTAWCATTTATTTAWTMATAGTGCATTYAAAAGTATTTAACGATGAGATTTTTTGGCTTTTTTGAAACGAGTGAAACGAGT
This sequence comes from Allobosea sp. 01N443, assembly GCF_056399325.1. Lineage (NCBI taxonomy): Bacteria > Pseudomonadati > Pseudomonadota > Alphaproteobacteria > Hyphomicrobiales > Alloboseaceae > Allobosea > Allobosea sp. 01N443. Next base: position 268 of record NZ_JBFTRC010000425.1, on the reverse strand, counting down.
TTCTTCTTGTCTTGATACTATATAGAAATAACTCGATTTTATAAAAACGCTTGCTATCCTTGAAGTGAAAGGGTTTAGAGCGTTTTTTATGCGTGAAAATAATTTTTGACATAAAAAAACCCCAGTAGTATGATTAAAGCGTCTACTCAATAAAAAACTACTGGAGGTCTTTTTATATGCAATATAATACTACAAAATATATAGACGAAAATCAAGATACTGAAACATTGAAAGATATGTCTAAAAATGGGAAACGACGCCCATGGAG
>NZ_JBFTRC010000424.1:0-592 GCF_056399325.1 Allobosea sp. 01N443 | reverse complement strand
GCTGAGACCAGCAATGGCAATCTCGTTCAGCGCAATCGTCAGGTCCGCCCATCCCCGTCAGGTCGGGCGCCGGCCCATCTCGCCAAGCGTTTAGTTTAAAAATATTCTAGTTATAGATTTGAGTATTTCTAAGTTATTGAAGTATCGTGACAAATCGCCGCGCAGTCTGTAACTGGTCGCTATTCTGCACGAGGACAGATGCGGTGGATCTTCTGAGCACGCGATCGATCAGGAATAATATCCGGCGTGACTGGAGCCGCCCGTCGGCCAAGCCCATGTATTGCGGAATCATGAGATCTTCTTGTTCAGCCGGTCTGCGCATCTCGGCGCGCGCGATAACCAGCGATTGCTTGAGCCGATCCGCACCAGAACCGTCTTCCTGGAGCATGAGCCGATCATGGGCGGTCGGGCGAGGGGAGGCCGCCGGTTGAACACTGGCGGCTGGGCCAGGACCGCTGCGCCATCCCCATGCGCAAACGGCAATCGATAGAGCGAGGATCATGATGGACAGGCATTCACAATCCGTGCCGGGCTGGTTTGCTTGGCTGACCCGGCGCGTGGCGCTCATGGCCGCCCTGGCCCTGCTTGCCGC
>NZ_JBFTRC010000423.1:0-593 GCF_056399325.1 Allobosea sp. 01N443 | reverse complement strand
CCACAGCCCCGAACAGGAACAAATCATCGCCTTTCCGCAATCAAAACGCACAGTTTGTTTCATTGATACAAATAATCATCTGAGCAATAATCCTGAACGTGAAGAGTAATCCTAACGTCTTCACCGCGGGATTTGCTGGAGTAGCTTGCGCCGCGTCAACAACGCTAAAAGCACCACGATCGCTCGTGGGCTCCTCTCTTGCTTTGGAGACGCGAATGCCCTTCCCGCTTGAACTGACAACGATCGGCCGGCAGCCCCCTTGCCGTCGAAGGCTATGATTTCGGAATTTTAGGCGGGCGCTCGTCGCTGCCGCGGACAGAACCGCGACAGCGGTCTCCCGATGCATCGGCCCTTGAAGCGGGACGCGGTCTTGCCGCTGCCCGGACGACCTCCCCCCTGGATTTCGTGATGTCTCCGATGCGCCGTTCTCCAGCGGCGCAGCGGCCGGGCGAACGCGCGAAATCGAGGCAAGCCCCCCTCCCTAGCCCTCTCCCATCCGCGAGCCGCCAACCATGTCCGACCTCACCGAATATCTCGCCCAGAAGCGCGACGCCGTGTTGCGCCGCAAGGCTCATGCCCGCACGCCGGAGGCC
>NZ_JBFTRC010000422.1:0-629 GCF_056399325.1 Allobosea sp. 01N443 | reverse complement strand
GCCCAGGCCGCCCAGGCGGTGTTGGCGGACCGGGAGGCCCAGGCGGCGTTGGCCGGCCAGGCGCCCCGGGTGGCGTTGGCGGCATTGGCGGCCCCGGGCCGGCTGGCGGCGTTGGTGGTCCCGGAGGGCCCGGCGGCATCGGTGGCGTCGGCAGCCCAGGCGGCCCGGGCGGCGTCGGTGGTGTTGGCGGCATCGGCGGCCCAGACGGCCCAGGMGGCGTCGGTGGTGTTGGCGGCATCGGTGGCCCAGGCGGCGCAGGCGGCGTCGGTGGAGCATTGGGCGGTGCGGCGGCAGGCGCGATCGGCGGCGCGGCGGCAGGCATGATCGGCCAGCGTCCGTCGCAGCAACCCGCCCGTCCTGATGCACGGCCCGGCCAGGACCGCCCCCAGGGCGGGGCTGGACAGGGGCGACCGCAGGCCGACGCAGGCCGGCCCGCGACGCGACCATCGGGCCCCGAGCGGCCCACGGCACGGCCTCCGGCGGCACAGGCGCGACCAGCGGCGCCGCAGGGCGCGAGACCTCGCCCGACACCAAGCCGGACCGCCTTTGACGGCATCGATGCCGGCCGAGGCGCGGCGGCCTATGGCAATCGCGGCGCAGCCAGCCGTGGGCAGATCAGCATGCCGGCG
>NZ_JBFTRC010000421.1:0-632 GCF_056399325.1 Allobosea sp. 01N443 | reverse complement strand
CCTTCAGGTTGAGCGCGCTGTCGGATCCTCAGCCGGCCGGAACCTATCGGGTCGTCACCGACGAAGAAGAGATCGTGGGCGTGTCGTTCCGGGCTTTTCGCCGGACCGCCACGATGCTGCAGATCCCGGCCATCGAATTTTCACGCGGTTCCTCGCAGATCATCCTCGTGGATCCGATCGAACTTACAGCTGCCCTGGAGAAGGATAAGCAGGCCTAGTCACACCTATGAACCGTGAAGTGAGACGATCATGCGTTATCTCGGTGGAATCTCGGGGCGAGGCGCCCTGATGAGCAACGGCATCAAGATCGGCCGTGCATCCTACGATTTTGAAGGTTTCTTCCAGGATCCGATCGGAGTGACCAGCTGCGGCGAGGTCCGGCTGGCCTTTCCCGCACTGAAGACCGTCTTCGGCCGCGCGGATGTGCAGCTGCTGACCGATGATGGCCATCTCCTCGATCTCAGGTTCTCCTATCGGGAATTTCCGTCGACGACCGGCGCCGCCCATGTCGAGGTCACGGGAGATCTGCCTGCTACGCCGCAGAATTGGCACCATTGATCATCTCGCCCGCGATGCTGCCGATCGGCGGGCGTCGCTCGAATCCCCGGCTCTCATCTCGCTCGACATGATGC
>NZ_JBFTRC010000420.1:0-644 GCF_056399325.1 Allobosea sp. 01N443 | reverse complement strand
TTCCTGGCCCTGCCGACGCTGATCGTGATCCCGATGTCGTTCTCTCAGTCGCAGTATCTGGAGTTTCCGCCGCGGCAATGGTCGTTGCGCTGGTACGAGGCGTTCTTCTCCTCGCAGAGCTGGATGGCGGCGACGGGGACCTCGCTCAAGGCCGGCATCTGCACGGCGCTCGTGGCGACGCCGGTCGGCACGCTTGCGGCCTATGGGCTGCATGTCTCGCGGCTGCGCTTCGGCGGGGTCGTGATCCTGGCGCTGCTGACGCCGACGATCGTTCCGGTCATCCTCGTCGGCGTCGCGCTGTTCTATGCCTTCGTGCAGCTCAAGATGGTCAATTCCTTCCTCGGCATCGTGCTCGCGCACACGATGCTTGCTGTGCCGATCGTGATGATGATCGTCGGCTCGGCCCTGAAGAGCTTCGATCTCGACCAGGAGCGCGTTGCCCGCAGCCTGGGCGCGACGCGGGCGCAGGCCTTCCTCCAGGTGACGATGCCCCAGATCGGCTTCGCCATCGTCACCTCGGCCCTGCTCTCCTTCCTGACCTCCTTCGACGAGGTGGTGGTCTCGCTCTTCGTCTCCGGCGGCGACAACTCGACGCTGACGCGCGCGATGTTCATGGCGCTGCGCGACCAGATCGACCCGACCAT
>NZ_JBFTRC010000419.1:0-665 GCF_056399325.1 Allobosea sp. 01N443 | reverse complement strand
GTCGCGTGCTGGTGGCGCTCGCGCCCACCCTGCGCGGACTGCCCAACCAACTGTCTGTCACGGGCCACACGGCCGCCGCGCGCCCGGGCTCGGTGCGGGCCGTCGATTCCTGGAGCCTCTCCGCCGGGCGCGCGCTCGCCGTGCGCGGGATCCTGTCGGGTGCCGGGCTCCCCAACGACCGCTTCGCTTCCGTGGTGGGACGCGCCGACACCGAGCCGGTCTTCCCCGACAATCCCTACATCGCGCCGAACCAACGGGTGACGATCACGCTGCTCAGTGCGGAGCCGCCGCTGCCCCCGAACGTCTTTCGCTGACGACAAGGCGCCTCGGCCGCCTGAGAGTCCGGTTGAGATTGAGCTCAGTCGCTGACACGACGTAAGAGGCTGACAATTGCGACGTGGATTGGCTCACAACCGAGACGCCCTTGGCTGACGTTGTGGACGTCAGCCAAGGGCCACCTTTGCCTATTGCCCAGCGCGCCAGCCAGACTGCCCGAAAGTAAACTCCCTGGATGCCGGCAAAGGGCCGGCCTAGGCCTGCCCACCGACCTGCCAGCCCGACCCCGACCGAAGTCGCAGGCGCTCGGTCCATTTGCGGGATAGCGCCGACGAGGACGCGTCGCTTCAGGCACTGTCCGAAGCTCGGGGAGAGGCTCGGCCATCTCC
>NZ_JBFTRC010000418.1:0-673 GCF_056399325.1 Allobosea sp. 01N443 | reverse complement strand
ACGACGACGCGAACCATCGACGAGGGAATCGCAAAACCGATGCCGTGGCTGCCGCCAGAGCGCGAGAAGATCGCGGTGTTGATGCCGATCAGTCGGCCTTCCATGTCGACCAGCGCGCCGCCGGAGTTGCCGGGATTGATCGCCGCATCGGTCTGGATGAACGACTGCGCATCGGCGACACCGACCTGCGTACGAGCCAGCGCCGAAACGATGCCCTGCGTCACGGTCTGCCCGACGCCGAAGGGATTGCCGATCGCCAGCACGATATCGCCGACCTGGAGCTGGTCGGAATCGGCAAGGTCGAGCGCGCTCAGATCCTTGGCGCCGTTCAGCTTCAGCACGGCAAGATCGGTGCGTGGATCGCGCAGGACAATCGTGGCTTCCACCTCGCGCTTGTCCGCAAAGGCGACCTTGACCTCGCTCATGCCCTCGATGACGTGGTTATTGGTCACCACGAGCCCGCTCGCATCGACGATCACGCCTGACCCAAGCGATCGTTGCACGCGTTCGCGCGGGACACCGAACCCGTCATCGCCAAAGAAGCGGCGAAAGAACGGATCGTCCATGAAAGGGTTCTGAGCCCGACGCTCGACACGGGCGCCATAGACATTCACGACCGACCCGGCCGTCTTCTGCACGATCGGCGCAAAGGAAAGCTGAACCTGCTGACGGG
>NZ_JBFTRC010000417.1:0-699 GCF_056399325.1 Allobosea sp. 01N443 | reverse complement strand
CGATAAAAAGATTGAGACGCCTCTCCATCCGACCCGATCATGAAGCGGCTCAGCGCCGACTTCGCAGAGAAGCCAGACCCCTGGCGGGAACTCATTATCGCGCAGCGTGGCGCAGAGGCTTGTCGGATAATCACCCAAAGCGATCGACGGCGGGCTCTATGACCCCGCCGTGGGCGCTTTTGCTTGACCCCTACCGCCCCAAAAGAGAAGGCCCGCCACCCCTTTCGGAGCGGCGGGCCATTTTCAACAGGGTAGCGTCAAACCGAGAGGCAGGAGCCACTCGAAGGCCGACACCGGTCATCCGCTCGATTTCGGGGGAAGCGGCAGGCCCGGCCCGCCGTCGCGCCGGCGCCTGGCGCTCAGGCGGCGATGGCTTTTTTCCGCTTCTTTACCGTTGGCGCAGCCAATGCCGCGGCTCGATCATTGGCTTCCTTCTCCAGGCGCTGTTGCTTCAGTTTAGCCGTGTTCGCATCACGGTGCCGGGCGAGGGTATCGGACTCCAACATGATCCGATTGCGCGCGAGCAATTGGGTCTGGGTCTTCAGAAAATTCTTGTCGGCATCGACGCGCTGCTTTGAATGTTCAGCCATGTCCATCTCCTGTGCGGTATTCCGCTGTCGCCGGCAGTAACGAAAAAAGGCCAAGCAGAAGCTTGGCCTTCCCTCGAATGACTGTTGTCGACGATGCCAGTACATCCGT
>NZ_JBFTRC010000416.1:0-718 GCF_056399325.1 Allobosea sp. 01N443 | reverse complement strand
GCATAGACGGCCTCGAGAACGGCCTTGTAGTCCGCCAGAATGGCACGGCGCGGGCGACTGGTCTCGAAGTTGAGGCCAGCGGTGCACTGATCGCCGAACTGCCGTGCGGGGGCGGTGTCATCTGGTATCTGGAGCCTGCCCTCGCGCTCCAGGCGCCGCGTCAGCTGGGTATTGGGTAGCGCATAGAGCAGACCGACCATGCAGACCGGGATCGCGGTATCCTCGATACAGGCGATCATGTCGCGTGCGACGCTGCCCTTCTCGCTGTCGAACCCGAGGATGAAGCCGGCATTCACGAACAGCCCCGCCCGGTAGATCCTGTGCACGCTCTCCTGCAGGCTGCGCCTTGTGTTCTGCTTCTTCTGCATCGAGATCAGCGTCTCGGAATCGGGGCTCTCGATGCCGACGAAGATCGTGAAGAAATTGGCCTCGCTCATCGCCTGCATCAGGGCGGAATCGTCGGCAAGGTTGATCGACGCCTCGGTCGAGAATTCGAAGGGGAAGTCCTTCTCGGTGATCCAGCGCTTGAGGTCGGGCAGGAACTGCTTGAGCGCCTTCTTGTTGCCGATGAGATTGTCGTCGACGAAATCGACATGGCCGCGATAGCCGAGTGCATGCAGCGCCTCGAGCTCGGTCAGGACCTGCGCGTTCGTCTTGGTACGCGGCACGCGCCCATAGAGCTCGATGATGTCACAGAACTCGCAATTGAAGGGGCAGC
>NZ_JBFTRC010000415.1:0-721 GCF_056399325.1 Allobosea sp. 01N443 | reverse complement strand
TCACGTTGACCGCGTTGGGCTTTGCGACGCTGGCCGGGATCAGCCATGTCGAAGGCCCCATGATCATCGTCGCCGGGACGGTTCTGCTCTCGCTGGGGCTCGCGCCGATCGTCACGCTGACGACCGATCTCGTGGTCGGCAGCGTTCCGCCCGAGCGCGCCGGCACGGCGTCGGGCCTGTCCGAAACGAGCGCCGAGTTCGGCGGCGCTCTCGGCATCGCCATCCTCGGAAGCGTCCTGACTGCGCTGTATCGCTATCAGATGGGCCTGGCCGTGCCGTCGGGCGTGTCGCCGGAGGCGGCCGCTGCTGCGCGTGATACGCTCGGTGGCGCATTGACCATTGCAAAGGAGGTCGCGGGGACAGCCGGGGCAGACCTGCTTGCGACGGCGCGTGCGGCCTTCACACGCTCCTTCGCCATCACGGCGGGGCTCTGTTCGGCGATTGCGGTCCTTGCCGGCCTCTTTGCGGTCGTGATGCTGCGTGGCGTTGGTGGCGGCCCGGACCAGCACCACGAGGCCGGCGCGCCGGCTCCGGTTGCGCGCTAGCTGCCGCAGCTGCGACGGCTAGATCATCGGACCGGAAATCGTATCCGGTCCGATGATCTAACCCTTTGTGTTTGCATCGGCTTTTCCGAAAACCGCAATCCACTTTTCGGGCCGATGCAATAGCGCGAGACGGTAAGAGGTCAGCCCGGCCCGGCGCCCTGCGTATTGACATAGAC
>NZ_JBFTRC010000414.1:0-730 GCF_056399325.1 Allobosea sp. 01N443 | reverse complement strand
GCGCTGGAGCGCCGGACAGTTCGCCAGGACCTGAGCAAGCCGCTTGTCGATGCGCTTGCGGTCTACATGCGCGAACAGCGYGCCAAGCTCTCCCGCGGCCACGACCTCGCCAGGGCCATCGATTATATCCTCAAGCGCTGGGCAGCCTTCACCCTGTTCCTGGATGACGGGCGGGTGTGTTTGTCGAACAATGCAGCCGAGCGCGCGCTGCGCGGCATCGCTCTTGGAAGAAAATCATGGATGTTCTGCGGGTCAGACCGGGGAGGTCAACGCGCTGCCGCCATGTACAGCCTCATCGTCACGGCCAAGATGAACGACGTCGATCCTCAGGCCTGGCTCGCCGACGTTCTGGCCAGGATCGCCACGCATCCAGCTCATCGGATCGACGACTTGCTGCCCTGGAACTGGATGCCCAAAGCATCCGCCATCGCTGCGGCGGCGGCCTGACATTGGCCCCGGTTAACAAGGTCCACCATGTCCATACCATTGCCCGCGTCGCCGAAATGCTCGGTGAGGACGAGGACTGGCTGTGGGACGTGGCCAATGAAATGGACCAGGAGGACGGCGTGGTCTGGGTCTATGGGCCAGGCGATGACAGCGTCATGGCGTTCACAGACTTCGGCATCGAGACGCTCAAAGGCCTCGCCGAAATCTACAAAGCCAATCCTCACCTGCTCACAAGATCGGACGACCCGAAATAGCCGTACTGCGGCCTACGCCGCATGGTTAC
>NZ_JBFTRC010000413.1:0-746 GCF_056399325.1 Allobosea sp. 01N443 | reverse complement strand
GAGCGACATCGCGCCCGGTGTGCAGGCGTCCGGCGAAAGCCGCTCGCATGCCGAGCCCCGCGTGGCGCAAGCCGTTCTGCCTGCAGCCAAGCTGGAAAGCGAGCCTGAGCCAACCCGGAATGGCGAGGCCGACGAACCTGCCGGTGTCGATCGTCAGRCAAGACGACGCAAGGCGCTGCCTGCGCCCGCACCCCTCATGCAGACGGGCGTCTTCGAGCTGCCGCCGCTGAGCTATCTTGCCGAGCCGAAGACGCAGCCCGAGGCGGCGGTCTCGACCGAGACCCTGCAGCAGAATGCGGGATTGCTCGAAGGGGTGCTCGAGGATTTCAACATACGCGGCGAGATCGTCCAGGCCTGTCCCGGCCCGGTCGTGACGCTGTACGAGCTTGAGCCGGCGCCGGGCATCAAGTCGTCGCGGGTGATCTCGCTGGCCGACGACATCGCCCGCTCGATGAGCGCGATCTCGGCGCGTGTCGCCGTCGTCCAGGGCAAGAACGCGATCGGCATCGAACTGCCCAATGCCAAGCGCGAGACCGTCTTCCTGCGCGAGCTGCTCGCCAGCCAGGATTTCGAATCGACCAAGCACAAGCTGGCGCTTTGCCTCGGCAAGACCATCGGCGGCGAGCCGGTGATCGCCGATCTTGCCCGCATGCCGCATCTGCTCGTCGCCGGCACCACCGGCTCGGGCAAGTCGGTCGCGATCAACACCATGATCCTGTCGATCCTCTACCGGCTGACCCCCGCAC
>NZ_JBFTRC010000412.1:0-750 GCF_056399325.1 Allobosea sp. 01N443 | reverse complement strand
GGTCGTGCTCGCGCTGACCGCGGTCGCGATCTACGTCAAGAGCCTCTTCCCCAGCCACGCCAAGTCCGATCTCGGTCCGCCCACCGAGCCCCCGGGCGAGGATGCGGCTGGGGGAGGCGCGCCGAAGCAGGCGCAGGCCGAGGAGGCCGACAAGGAGGCCGAGGACGAGACCGGGGCGATCAAGAAGGAGCCCGAGCCCGACCCGGCGCTCGGCTCCGGCGGCCAGGCCGTCGGCGCGGGCGGGCTTGCCGCCTTCCTCGGCATCGATTCCCCGCCGATCGACTATGAGCAACTGCCGCTGCGCCGCTTCTCGCCGGCCAAGCTCGAGGATGTCTTCGGCGATCCGGCCAGCAACGACAACCTGACGCTCAGCCATGGCGGCGGCCTCTCCGGCAGTGCCGGCGGTGGCGGTGGCCATGACTTCGAGGGGATCGCCTCGGCCGGCGGCGGCTCGGGTGGCCACCACCCCGGCCCGGGCGGCCATTCCGGCCCGGGCGGCGAGAGCCCKGGCGGACCCGGTGGCGAGAATCCCGGCGGCTCCGGGAGCCCGCGCAGCAACCGGGCGCCGCAACTCGCCGGCGTCGTCAACCTGCGCAGCATCGGGCGCTGCGAGACGTTGCTGATCAYCGCGATCGGACTGCTCGCAGGGGCGCTGGATCCTGATGGCGATGTGCTGGCGATCCGCAATCTCACCGCCTCCAGCGGCACGCTGACCGCGGTCGAGGGTGGCTGGGAGTGGTGGCTGGGAGT
>NZ_JBFTRC010000411.1:0-751 GCF_056399325.1 Allobosea sp. 01N443 | reverse complement strand
GCTTGTCGGTGATCATCCGCCGGGGCGCACAGCTCTGCTTCTTCAAAAGACGCCTCAGCAACCGCCGCGCTGCCTTGGTGTCACGCCGGGTCTGCACGATCTCATCTAGGGTATAGCCGTCCTGGTCGACCGCCCGCCAGAGCCAATGCTTCTTTCCGGCGATGGTGACGACGATCTCGTCGAGATGCCAAAGGTCGCGGCGGCTCGGCCTCTTGCGCTTCAGGCGGTGGGCGTAATCCCGCCCGTACTTCAAGGCCCAGCGCCGCACCGTCTCGTAGGAGACGGCGATGCCGCGCTCCAGAAGCATCTCCTCCACCAGGCGAAGGCTCAGGGGAAACCGGAAATACAGCCACACCGCATGGGCGATGATCGCCGGAGGGAACCGATGGCGCTTGTAGCTGATGGCGGGCAGGGTCATRCACGCCCACCTACACCGCTTGCCGCCATGCCGGAGTTAACGTGACAACGCCCGGCGGATCAAACGGCGAATCCGATCGATGCTTGGCTTCACATCATTCAAAAGCGCCGCGGCAACCCTGGCCGGTATCGAGATGGTTCACATGATGCGCAAAGGACAGGCCAGATACGCCTACAATCCAAATCCAACCATCGCAGCGCAGTTTGAGATTATCGCAGCGGCGTGAAAGGGCACGAACGACCAAATTCTATGGCGCCGCGGGAATTTGCAACAGAACCCAGATGGGTGGTGCCAGTCGGGCCTTAAGGGGGTGGTGCCAGTCGGGCCTTAAGG
>NZ_JBFTRC010000410.1:0-760 GCF_056399325.1 Allobosea sp. 01N443 | reverse complement strand
CCATAGGCCTGGTTCTGGTCCGCGAAGGGCGAGGTCCGGTTGATATGCTGGGGAACGCCATCGACGATTTCGTCGACCGTGCCTCGGGTGAGATCGGCAGGGTTGCCGGATCCGGGCGCGCCGTTGCCGGGAGCGCCGATCTGGATCGCGCCATTGCCACCCTTCGGCAGGAAATCGAGGCCGTGGTCGAAATACTGGCCAAAGGCCATGAAGAAGATATTGGCGTCGTTGCTGTTCTTCGGCAGGTCTGCTTCCTGCACGCCCAGGATATTGCTGATATTGCGCGGATCGAGCCCCTCGAAGATCGGATTGATCTGGTTGTTGCCAGTCGCCGCGTCGTAGTCGCCGTAGCGGGCTTCCGTCAGCCGGATGAAGTGCTCGTCCGCCGCACCGTAATCGGGATGGGCGAGATTGTTGCCGTGGCCGCTGAGATCGCGGACGCCGGGCACCGTGTCGTCATCCCCGGGGACTTCCTGGCCGTTGACCAGGTGCTTTAGCCCCGCAACGTCGCCGGCGGTGAGGTCGAACGCGCCAGTGATGCCGCCGCCGTTCCCGCTCCCGTTTCCGGAACCACCACCATTACTGCCGCCCCCGCCAGTCGATCCGCCGGCTGCAGCTGGTCCGGTCACGTGCATTTCATCCTGGGCACGCATGCCAACCAGATGGTCGGAGCCGCCGCCCGTATTGAGCACGACGTGGTGGGCCGATTCGAGAGCCGTCACGTCGACCGTGTCGTCACCACGTCGACCGTGTCGTCACC
>NZ_JBFTRC010000409.1:0-763 GCF_056399325.1 Allobosea sp. 01N443 | reverse complement strand
TCAGCCCCGAGACCGCGAACAGGAAGAGGAAGGCGGAGCGGAAGCCGAGCGTCAGCCTGGCGGCATCGCGCTTGCGGGCGGAGGTCTGTGCCTTGGAAGGTGCCATGATCGCAAACCGTCAAAAGGAGAAGCAGTCGGCAGGAAGGCGGTGCAGGAAGGGAGTGCCGGCCGGCGGGCACGGGGCCCGCCGGCCGAAAAGGCGCGGCTTCTAGAAGCTGAAGTTGCTGCCGGTCAGGGTGTGGCTGCCCTTCAGGTTGATCTGGAAGTCGGCATCGCCGTCGGCGTCGACATTGCCCTTGACCACGGTGTAGTCGCCGTCGGCCCGGGTCTCGTAGGCGACCACCAGCTGGGCCGTGGCGGTGAAGGCCGGGCCGTTGGTCAAGGTGAAGCTCTGGTTGCCGGCGAGCGCGCCATTGGCGTCGATGCCGGAGAGGTCGAGCTTATCGCCAGGCTCGAAGTCGAGGATGGTGTCGCCATCCGCCGCTTCCTTGCTCTCGAAGCGGAAGGTGTYGTTGCCCGCCCCGCCTTCCATCACGTTCACCGCCGCACTGGCCGTGATCGTGTCGTTGCCCGAGCCGGTCGCGACGTTCTCGATGCTCCAGAGCGTGTCGCTGCCGGTTTGCGTGCTGACCGCGCTGCCGCGTCCGAGCAGGCCGTTGCCGAGATCGACCGTCAGGTTCGCCGTGATCGCCGACATGTCGAGCGTGTCGATGCCCGTGCCGCCGTCGCTGTCATCGCCGAAATAGACGTCGTTGCCGTCGCC
>NZ_JBFTRC010000408.1:0-773 GCF_056399325.1 Allobosea sp. 01N443 | reverse complement strand
TCCTCGCGCTCAAATGTCTGCAACCAAGCCGGTCCATCACCATCCGGCCCCTATCTGAAACGACCCACATTCACGATCTGGACGCGCCGATTGGCTGCTGCGTCCGGGTTCTTCCGGTTCTGCAACTGCTCTTCACCGAGACCGACCGAGACAATCCTGGCGGGGGCGATGCCGAATGTGGTGACCAGCGCGTCGCGAACCGCATCGGCCCGCTTCTGGCTCAGCGTCAGGTTGGACTTGCGGTCGCCGACCGCGTCGGTGTGGCCGACGATGAGGAACTTGTATTCCCGCAAGGTCGGGTGGAGCAGGGAGTCGGCAATCACGCCGACCGTGCGGAACGATGCAGGGCGGATCACCGCCGAGCCGGTCCGGAACTGGATCTCGACGGTGAACTGCGAGAGATTGTCCAGTTCCTGCGAGAGCGGCTCGCGCAGCGAGGCATCCGGTCCGCGGTTGGCGGCGACGCTGTCCACGGCCTGGCGGCGGAGCGCGGCGACGTCGATGGATTTCGACTGGTCGAGGACGTTCAGCGTCTCGATCAGCTGCGTATCGTTGAGTCGCTCCTGGGCCTGCACGATTGCGGTTGCGGGGGCGAGGGCGATTGCGGCGGAGAAGACGAGGGCGATGGGCTTCATGGGGTGCGCTGTGCCTTCAGTTCCAACCGGCATCGACGATGACCTGCTTGCAGCCGCTGCTGACGACCTTCGACGCGGTCAGCAGGCACTGCAGCCTGTAGCCGTCATGGGGCTGCACGCCGCTGCAATATTGACCAA
>NZ_JBFTRC010000407.1:0-779 GCF_056399325.1 Allobosea sp. 01N443 | reverse complement strand
CTATTAGGGAGGATCATATAGGTGTCGTCCCGCGTCAGCAGCCGAGTCGTGCGCCACCCGATCTCGATCACCCTTCCTCTCGTGGCGTCGTCGATCGCGACCCAGTCGCCGATCCGGTAAGGCGCCTCGATGCCGACCGCGATGCCGGAGAAGACATCCGCCAGCGCATTGCGGAGAGCGAAGCCCAGGAGTGCGATCACGAGCCCGGAGCCGGCAAGCGCTCCACTCAGCGATTGCCCGATCACCAGCATCAGTGCAGCGACACCAGCTGCGATGAAGAGCCCCGCGGTCACGAGCTCGACCAGAAGCTTCGGGACCTGGCGCTTCCTGGGTCCGCTGCGCTCAAGCGCCAGACCAGCCAGGCGTCCACCAAGCCAGGCAGCCGAAAAATAGCTCGCGCTGCCGGACAGGATCCGGATTGTCCTGGCCTCGATGCCCAGTTGGAACGCATCGAGCGCCGGCTGATGCAGCACATACAAGGCGATACTCGCCATAGCGCTGAGCAGCGGCCAGATCGTGCGCTGATAGGCGTGCGTCTGACTCATGACTCGCCCGTCCAATGGCGCTTCGATGCTTGCGCGCCCGGGATGCTGAACAACCAATCCGCCCCACTCGGTGGCTTGCCATGTGTGGCGGCCTGGAGTGGCCAGAGGCAATATACGCAGCATAGCGCTGCTTGGGGCGCCCGCCACTCAAAATGGCCGCAGCGCAGTATTTGGAATCCATTCGTCATTCGTCATATCTCCACGCGCGCAAGATCATCGCGCGCTCACACAGAA
>NZ_JBFTRC010000406.1:0-830 GCF_056399325.1 Allobosea sp. 01N443 | reverse complement strand
CCTATCAACTCGAGGTCAATGCCGCCGGCCAGTCCGACAGGATCGCCGCCACCGGGACCGCGACCGTGTCCGGGGGAACGGTGCAGCTCCTGGCGGAACAAGGCGGCTATGGCGCCTCGACGCGCTACACCATCCTGACGGCGCAGGGCGGGGTCAGCGGCCAGTTCGCCGCGGTGGCCTCCAATTTTGCCTTCCTGACGCCAAGCCTGGCCTATGGCGCCACCGAGGTGGCGCTGACGCTCGATCGCAACGCGATCGCCTTCCCGCAGGTCGCCCTGACCCGCAACCAGGCCGGTGCCGCGGGAGCAGCCGAAGCGCTGGGCGCCGGCCACCGTGTCTACGATGCGCTGCTCACGGCAAGCGTCGCCGACGCCCGCGCCGGCTTCGACGCGCTCTCGGGTGAGGCTCACGCGCAAGCGGTCGGCGTCGCGATCGAGGACAGCCATCTCATTCGCGAATCCATCCTCAACCGGCTGCGCTGGCCCCTGGCCGCCGGCTCGTCCGGCGGCTCGGTCAACGGCGCCTTCAGCGCCGACGCGCCCGGCAGATCTGCCGCCACGGCTCTGCCGGCACCGCGCCTCGCCACGGAACGCTTCACGCTTTGGGGCGAGGCGATCGGGGCGCAGGGGCGCACGGACGGAGACCGCAACGCGGCTTCGCTCGACCGGCGCGGCGGCGGCATGCTGCTTGGCGCCGAGCTCAACTCGACCTGGAGCGATGCCGGGCACTGGCGCTTCGGCATCGCCGGCGGCTATACGCGCACCGATTTCGATGTCGATGGACGCCGCTCCAGCGGAGAGCTGGGCAGCGCCCATGGCGCGCTCTATGGC
>NZ_JBFTRC010000405.1:0-839 GCF_056399325.1 Allobosea sp. 01N443 | reverse complement strand
GGGCAGATCGCCGCCACCCGCGATTCAGCGGGCGCCAGGATCTCGACGAGTTGCGCGCGGTCGCCATCGCGAACGACCCGCACCGTCTCCCCGGGCAGGGTATAGGGCACGAAGACCGCCCCTTGGGACGTCTCGGCAATGCCGTCGCCGCGCTGGCCGAGATGCGCGATCGTGAGGGTTTCGTTCATGGCGAGAATGGACATGCGGATTTACGTTTGTGACCTTCGGTTTAGGTTCGCCTATCAGGTTGAACCGAAAGAGGGAAATTCGGTCGCCCAATCCACGCAATTCGAAAAATTCTTCCCGTGAAACGAGAAGAAAATTCTCTATCTTGACGTGCAGCGCCGCTCCGGCCCGACCGGAGACGCGTCTCGGCCCGAGGAGCGATTTCCATCATGACGATCCGCAACGGTGTCATCGAAGCCATCGGCAATACGCCCCTGATCAAGCTCAAGCGTGCCTCGGAGATGACCGGTTGCACGATCCTGGGGAAGGCCGAGTTCATGAACCCGGGGCAATCCGTCAAGGACCGCGCCGCCCTCGCGATCATACGCGATGCCGAGGCGCGCGGCCTCCTGAAACCCGGCGGCGTGATCGTCGAAGGCACGGCCGGCAATACCGGCATCGGGCTTGCCCTCGTCGGCAATGCACTTGGGTATCGCTCGGTGATCGTGATCCCCGAGACGCAGTCGCAGGAAAAGAAGGACATGCTGCGGCTTGCCGGCGCGACGCTGGTCGAGGTGCCTGCGGTCGGCTACGCCAATCCCAATAATTACGTGAAGGTCTCGGGCCGTCTCGCCGAGGAACTGGCGAAGAGTGAGCCGAACGGCGCGATCTGG
>NZ_JBFTRC010000404.1:0-897 GCF_056399325.1 Allobosea sp. 01N443 | reverse complement strand
GGGCAGGATCGCTCCGCCGGAGGCTCGCCGCGCTCTGGCCCGGGCTGGTGGTGGCGGTCGTCATCGCCGCCTTCCTCTTCATCCAGCTGGACCTAACGATCGGAAGGCCGACGCGGGGCGGATTGTTGCTGCTTTCGCTTCTTCTGGTTCTCGCCGGTCCTCATCTCGACGTCGCCATCGAAAGACGCGGCTGGCAGGCGGTTCGCTCGCAGGGCGGAGAACTGGCGGGCGCGCTGTGGCGCACCTTCCGCATCGTGGTCGCGGCATCGATTCTCGCGGTCTTGGCCACGCTCTGGCTCCTGCCGATCCTGGATGTCGTCGGCATTCCGCGGGGCACCGTCCTGCTGAAAGCTGGCGAGATCCTGATGCTCGTGCTGGTCATTGCCTTCTGCTGGAACTGGGTGGCCATCATGGCCGCGCGCATCAGACCTCAAACGCCGGGCGATCCGCAGGTCCCCGCCGCCATGATCGGCACGCGGCTGACCACTGTCGGCCCATTGCTCGTGGGCCTCACCAAGGCCGCGCTCCTGACGCTGGGGGCTCTGACCGTCCTGGTGATGCTCGGCATCAATGTCTGGCCACTGATCACCGGCCTCTCGATCTTCGGCCTGGCGATCGGGCTGGGCTCCCAGACACTGGTCAAGGATGTGGTGGCCGGTCTGTTTTTCCTCGTCGATGATGCCTTCCGCCTGGGCGAATATATCGAGACCTCGGGAGCCAAGGGCACTGTCGAGAGAATTTCGTTGCGATCGGTCTCCTTGAGGCACCCGCGTGGTCCGGTTGCGACCATTCCCTTCGGGCAGATCGGGAAGATCCAGAATTTCAGCCGCGAATGGGTCATCGAGAAGATGATGTTCCGGGTTGCCTTGGACACCGATGTCGAAGCCGTGCGGAAAC
>NZ_JBFTRC010000403.1:0-922 GCF_056399325.1 Allobosea sp. 01N443 | reverse complement strand
CAACAATGTCGTCACCGGTGGCGCTCATGTCGACCTCGTCCAGTTCGGCGCCGGCCAGGACACGGCCCAGCTCGGAGCCGGCGACGATGCAGCGGCCGGTGGCGGCGGCGATGACCGGCTCTTCGGCGAGGCTGGCAACGACACGCTCTCCGGTGATGCCGGTGACGATGTGCTCGATGGCGGTTCCGGCGATGATCATCTCGCGGGCGGCGCCGGTGACGACCAGATCCATGGCGGGACCGGTAACGACATCGTCTTCGGCGGCGATGGGTGCGACCGGATCGAGGGCGACGCSGAYGACGACGTCGTCTTCGCCGGCGCCGGCGACGATAGGGTCGAGGGCAATGCCGGCAATGACCGGCTCTTCGGCGAGGCTGGTGACGACCGGATCGAGGGYGACGCGGGMGAYGATRTCRTCGATGGCGGGGCGGGCAAYGACCGGCTCGAAGGCGGCAGCGGCGCGGATACGCTCGATGGMGGTGGGGGCAGGGACCGGGTCGAAGCCGGGTCCGGCAACGACGTGATCATCGGCACCCTCGATGCCACGGCCGATTGCTATGATGGCGGCAGCGGCTGCGACACACTGGATTACTCCCAGGCGACGCAATGCATCGACATCAACCTGGTCGAGGGCAAGGCGGTCGGCGTCGAGATCGGCGAGGACAGCTTCTCCAGCATCGAGGCGGTGATCGGCGGCAGCGGCAACGACCACTTCACCATCGGCGCTGATGCGGTGACGCTGACCGGCGGTGCCGGCGACGACTGCTTCTCCTTCGACGTGCCCTATGACGCGGACGATCGCGACCTGATCCACCGGATCCTCGATCTCCAGGCCGGCGACCGCATCGTCGTCAAGCAGTACCAGATCGGCACGGATGACGACCCCGCCGCCAATGCCGCTGCGGACGGAGCAGATCCGTTC
>NZ_JBFTRC010000402.1:0-946 GCF_056399325.1 Allobosea sp. 01N443 | reverse complement strand
GTATACAGGTGTAATATTGCAACTATTGCTATTAAAAGAGCATAAGAGGAATCCTACACAGAAATGTCTCCKTATGTAGCCATTCGGTAGCCGTTTCTGTGCAAAATATTGATTTGACAGTGTCAAATGGGATTCCTATTTATGCGATAAAAATTGTTATATGACTCCCGAACGGCTACACAAAAGCTACCGAATAGCTAYCCAAAATCAAAAATGTMTMCCAAATGGCTACATAAAATCAAAAATAGCTCCCAAATRGCTCCCTTTTTATGKAGCCATTTGGGAGCTAAAAGGGAGYCRAATGGTAGCCATTTTTAAAATAGCTTCTTACYTTTTGTCTGCCAAAATTCTATTTGCTTTTGYAATTGTTTTTCATTTTCTCTTAAAGTCGATTTCATTAATTCCGTYAAATCAACTGGAGATATTTCTTTRATTAAWTTTTTATATTTATATTTAGTTCTTTTATTCAATTCTCCCCATTTGTCTTCTTCATGAATTAACATGTAAACCATTGCTTGTTCATTTAATTTTTCTGGCGAAGTCCAATCTGGTTTCAAGATATGTAAATCATTAAAACAATCATTCCAGTAATCCACCATATCTCTTTTAAGTTCAATTTCTACACGCCATAAGTGATCAGACRTAACTTCRACATCTGCGTTATCTTTACGTTCTTGTTTTTTGTTATAAATTCTAATAAATCTATCRCTATCACGAACGCCAAAATATTTTGTTTCTGGCATTCCATTAATTCCATAGAATACAGTCTTCTTCAAAGCTTTATCTGACATTACATAGTAGTTGCTTAAATCATCTTCAAAATCAAAGGCTAAGTCTAATCTTGTAAAACCGTCATCTTCCATATAGTCGATGATGTTTTGTTTTAACCAAAKCATTTCTTCATGCGTAAGTTTATTYGGATTAAATTCAACACGCATATTACGTC
>NZ_JBFTRC010000401.1:0-959 GCF_056399325.1 Allobosea sp. 01N443 | reverse complement strand
GTCCGGGGCCATAGTGACGCCGATGGAGGGCGCTCATGGTCATCAAGAAGGACACACTGGATCAGTTGCTTGCGGGACGTGATCCGCGCGATGTTTTCGCCAAGGATGGGCTTGTCGATGAGCTGAAGAAGGCGCTGGCGAACCGGGTCTTGTCGGCGGAACTGGACGATCACCTCGACGGCGAGGCGGCTGCCGGAAAGCCCAATCGCCGCAACGGCTATTCGAAGAAGACGGTGCTGGGCGAGAGCTCGAAGCTGGAACTCCGGATTCCGCGTGATCGCGAGGGGACGTTCGATCCCCAGTTGATCGCCAAGTACCAGCGTCGGTTTCCCGGTTTCGACGCGAAGATCATCTCGATGTACGCCCGCGGTATGAGCGTCCGGGAGATCCAGGGCCATCTGCTTGAGATCTACGGCCTCGACGTCTCGCCGGATCTGATCTCGACGGTGACCGACGCGGTGCTGGAGACGGTGACGGAGTGGCAGAACCGGCCGCTGGAGGCGAGCTACCCGCTGATCTTCTTCGACGCGATGCGGGTTAAGATCCGSGACGAGGGCCTTGTCCGCAACAAAGCCGTCTACCTCGCGCTCGGCGTCCAGGCCGACGGCACGAAGGACATCCTCGGCATCTGGATCGAGACGACCGAGGGCGCCAAGTTCTGGTTGCGGGTGATGAATGAGCTGAAAAACCGCGGCGTCGAGGATGTCCTCATCGCCGTCGTAGACGGGCTGAAAGGCTTCCCCGAGGCGATCAACGCGGTCTTTCCGCAAGCGATCGTCCAGACCTGCATCGTGGGGTCGTTGAGAAAGCCGAGTTTTGGCGGGGATGTTGAGCAAGCGCCCGACGACATCGGCCACTGCCGTTTGCGGCGTGTCAGGCTGGGTATGGTCTGGCGAGGCTGGGTATGGTCTGGCGTGGGCGCCGGCACGGAACTCGGCGAAAGGTTCGGGCGAGAGCCC
>NZ_JBFTRC010000400.1:0-984 GCF_056399325.1 Allobosea sp. 01N443 | reverse complement strand
ACGGCCTTGAGACCGATATCCAGTATGTCGATACAGGCGGTAGCGTGGCCTGGGGCCAATACACCTGGTGGGCCGGTAGAGGCGGCGGTGACGGTGGCTATTTCGGTACCGTACGCGCCCGCATCGGCTACGCCTTCGATCGGACGCTGGTCTACATCACCGGCGGTCTGGCCTATGGMGGCCTGAACAGCAACCCGCTGACCGGCAACACGACAAGCAATGCCGGCTGGACCATCGGCGGCGGTGTCGAATACGCCTTCACCAATAACTGGACGGTCAAGCTCGAAGGTCTCTACGTCGATACCGGCGAGGGCAGGAGGGCCCAGGTCTTCGAAAACCCCGCGGGCGGCGTGCTGCCGGCCGGAACCTATACCGCGGTCAGCAATGGCGGCGGCGGCGCCGGACTCCTGCGCGTCGGCGTGAACTACAAGTTCTGAGCCGGGCACTCTGATCTGCAAACAGCCCGGCCGATGCGCCGGGCTGCTTTTCCCTTCATCCGGGCGCACAGATTGGAGACCGAGCTTCGACACCAGTGGCTTGGCCTCTTGTCCCGACCGRTCCCATCAAGACGAATCCCGCAAGCTGCCGACATGTTCTGGTGCCGGCGGCCCAGATGTCTTTGTGCGCACCCTGATCGATCAACTCATCGCTCCTGGCGTTTGCCCATAGCAAGATCGCCGGCTTCCTTTGAAATCGCATATTCGGGCGCGCTTACACCGACCGAAAACAGGGAGACGATCGTGAGTCTACGCAGAGCCCTCGCCGCAGCCTGTCTGCTAACCTCCATGGTGATCCCACTGGCCGTTTCGGCCCAGACGCTTACTTTTGCCGAAGCCTATGACCGGCTGGCGAAGTCCTGTGGTTCGGACATCGACAAGCTTTGCTCGAAGGTTTCGCTTGGCGGCGGCGCCGTCAAAACGTGCCTTGATCGGAACCAGGCGCGGCTATCGGCGGGCTGCAAGGCCGCGTCGGCCGAGGTCTTCC
>NZ_JBFTRC010000399.1:0-992 GCF_056399325.1 Allobosea sp. 01N443 | reverse complement strand
CTGACCGGGACGGAATGCGCCGACCTGATCGACGGGCGCGACGGCAATGACGTGATCGAYGGCCGCGGCGGCTCSGACATCCTGCATGGCGGCGCCGGCAACGACTTCATCCGCGGCGGCGCCGGCCATGACCTGATCTATGCCGGCCGCGGCAACGACATCGTCTATGGCGGCGACGGCAACGACACGATCTATGGCGRYGACGGCGACGACCAGCTCTTCGGCGAGGATGGCGACGACATCATCTTCGGCGAGGCTGGCGATGACATCATTGTCGGCGGCGCCGGCAACGACCAGCTCTCCGGCGGTGACGGCAAYGACSWGATCYMKGGCGGCACCGGCGACGACCAGATCGCCGGGGATGCCGGCAACGACGTCATCCATGGCGATGAGGACGACGACACCGTGGATGGCGGCGCCGGCAACGACGAGCTTCATGGYGATGCCGGCGACGATCACGTCATGGGCGGGGCCGGCAATGACCAGGTCTATGGCGAGGACGGCGACGACATCCTCGACGGTGGCGACGGCGACGACTGGATCGACGGCGGAGAAGGCGACAACACGATCTTCACCGGCGACGGCAACGACACGGTCCGAACCGGCAACGGCAACAATGTCGTCACCGGTGGCGCTCATGTCGACCTCGTCCAGTTCGGCGCCGGCCAGGACACGGCCCAGCTCGGMGCCGGCGACGATGCAGCGGCCGGTGGCGGCGGCAACGACCGGCTCTTCGGTGAGGATGGCGACGACACGCTCTCCGGTGATGCCGGCGACGATGTGCTCGATGGCGGTTCCGGCGACGATCATCTCGCGGGCGGCGCCGGTGACGACCAGATCCATGGCGGGACCGGTAACGACATCGTCTTCGGCGGCGATGGGTGCGACCGGATCGAGGGCGACGCGGATGACGACGTCGTCTTCGCCGGCGCCGGCGACGATAGGGTCGAGGGCAATGCCGGCAATGACCGGCTCTTCGGCGAGGCTGGTGA
>NZ_JBFTRC010000398.1:0-1039 GCF_056399325.1 Allobosea sp. 01N443 | reverse complement strand
ACGTAGCTGAAACAGTCCTGCGGCGGGAACTCGATTCATGTTTTCTTAAATGCGAATCCAATCGCGAGAATCCGAGCCTCATCTTTGCGCGAGCGCGCCACTAACAGTCGGCCAACCTCATAACCCCATGAGCTGAGACCGGTGGTCGCCGGCGGAGACTTCACGTGCAACGACGTTTTCAAAATGCCCTGCTGATTGCCCTTATCGCCGGCTTCGGCGTCTCCAGCGGCGCGATGCACGCCCGGGCCCAATCGACTCCAAAGGTGCAGCCTGGCGAGGGGCGCCCATACGAGATCTCCGGCAGCGAGGTATGGGACGTGCCCGATCCGGTCTCCGGCCGCGACTACCAAGTCTTCGTCGCTTTGCCGCCGTCCTACGCGAAGCAGCCGCAGCGGCGCTACCCCGTGCTTTATGTTACCGATGCCGACTACGCTTTCCCGATCATCCGGCAGATAGGGCGCCGCCTGAACGTCGAGGGGCCCAAGATTGAGGAATTCATCCTTGTCGGCCTGTCTTATGGGAAGGGCGAGGACGGCATGGTCAGCCGCCAGCGTGACTATACTCCGACATCGAACGGTCCAAGCACCGCACCAGCCAACGCCATCCATGGTCAGGCGCGCGCCTATCAGGGATATCTGCGCGATCAGGCAAAGCCATTCATCACCGCGCGCTACCGGGCCGACCCTGCCAGAGCAATCTTTCTCGGCCACTCCTACGGCGCTCTGCTTGGGGCACAGATCCTTTTCACCGAGCCCGGCCTATTCAACGGCTATATCCTCGGCAGCCCGTCTCTCTGGTACGACAAGCGGCATGCCTTGAAGCTCGAAGCGGGCTACGCCACGCGGAATCAGGACCTGGCGGCGAATGTCTATCTTTATGTAGGCGCCTATGAAGCCCAGCAGAAAGGCGATCGGCGCTACAACCAGACGGTAGACATGGTCGCCGACAACCGGGCTCTGGAGACGGCGTTGCTGAGCCGAAAGTATCCGAGCTTGAAGCTGAAATCAGCGGTCCTGAACGACGAGGATCACCTCACCGT
>NZ_JBFTRC010000397.1:0-1049 GCF_056399325.1 Allobosea sp. 01N443 | reverse complement strand
CCTCATCGGCGATCAGCAGCCTGGCGCCGGAATCCTCGACGATGTAGCGCACCTCGTCGGCGGAGAGGCGGAAATTGATCGGCAGGAAGACGGCGCCGAGATGCCCGACCGCGATCGCCAGCTCGACGAAGGCGGCGCTGTTCTTCATCAGCACGGCAACGACATCGCCCGCCACGATGCCGCGCGCGGCAATCCAGCCGGCGCTCCGCGCGACCCGCCCGGCAAGCGCGCCATAGGAGATGCGGGCCTCGTCGAAGATGACAGCGGTACGGTCCGGCGTCCGGCTCGCGTGGTAGCGGACGAAGCTCGAGAGATTGATCATTCCACCCTCTTGGCAAAGCTCGCGAGGCCTCGCCATCTCCTTTTTCTGATTTATGACTCGTAATTCATTTTTCTCTTGACGTCACCCCGGCGGCTGCCGAATATCGCTGCAAGAAGCGCGTGCCGCACAGCGGCGCCGACAAGATGCCGCCTTCCGGATCAACCCGGAAAGGAAACGGCCAAAGGCCCCAGGGAGAAGCGTGATGACCAAAACACCGTCCTTGCCGATGAATCGGCGCGCCGTTCTGGCGCTGACGGCCGGAGCCGCCGGCGTGATGGCCGCGCCCTGGGTCGCCCGCGCCCAGGCCAAGGCCGTCAAGGTGGGCATGCCGACCATTTTGTCGGGGCGCGTCGCCCAGCTCGGCACATCCTCGCGCAATGCCGCGCAGATGGAGGTCGAGAAGGCCAATGCCGCCGGCGGGCTTGCCGGCCGGCCGATCGAGCTCGTGGTGCGCGACACCAAGGGGCAGCCGCAGGAGGCCGCCCGCGTCGCCCGCGAACTGGTCAATTCCGACGGCTGCGAGATCCTGATCGACGCGGAAGCCTCGACCGGCGCCTTCGCCGTCCATGAGGTGGCGCGCGATCTCGGCGTTCTCTGCATTCACAGCAATTCCGAAACCTCGTCCCTGACGGCCGATCCCAAGCTCAAACTGCCGAACGCCTTCCGTTGCGCGCGCCAGGGCATCCATGATTCCGTCGCGGGCGGAACCTATGCGGCCGAGATCGTC
>NZ_JBFTRC010000396.1:0-1061 GCF_056399325.1 Allobosea sp. 01N443 | reverse complement strand
GCGCGCATATGTCGGGTCTCGACGTGGATCACCGGCAGTACCGCCTCGACCAAGCCGGCATAGAGCCACGGTGAAAGCGGTCCTGCCTCCAGACCAATGCGAGCTCAGATGTGGCCGAGGCCGATGGCGCTGATCGCTTCAGGGTGTGCGATACACGACCTTTCCCTGGCGATCGACGATACAGACCGCGGTCTCTTTCACGGAGACATCGAGGCCGACGTGGTGCTGCTGGCTCATGGTGGGGCTCCCACGTTGGATCGGGGCACCATCATGCCGCGGCTTCCGCCGCGCGACCATCGTCGAGGAATGACGATCTATCTTTGGAGCGGCAAGCGCGTTGCGTATCTGAAGAAGAGCAATACCGGGTACGACGTCTACGGCTTCAACGGTGATCATCTCGGCTGGTCGTTACCACTGGCACCCTCGATGATCGCTACGAGATGAGCGGGCTGCTGTCAGAGGAAGAATGGGAAGCAACGTTCGGCATGCGCGAACGATTGGCCAGTTAAGTGCGGCTCCACTTTTTCACACAGTAAGGCGAGTTGGATGACCCGCATCAGGAGAGGTAGCGCTCCGTGTCACTGCGCCTGACCGTGAGGCGCGGTAGTGGCCAAGACTAAGTCGTCGATTGCCTTCTTGAGGGATAGGAGCCCTTCACGGCTACTTTGAAGCTGGCACGAAAGGACCGGGACGATGGGGATAGTCTGGTCGCGCATTACGGTGGGGCGACCGGTAATCAAAACGATGCTGTAGAGGCCGTTCCCGTGCAGAAGGCCGCCGACGCCGTCACAGGCTATCGTAGGAGCCCCATAGTCGACGGCGGCAGGCCTCGATGACTCCTCGGATGTGGTCAAAATCCACCCCCTACCTTTTGGAACTTTTGCCTGATCCTGCTGCACAGCTACGACAGAGGGCGTTGTCACGTTAACCGCGGACCATTGAAGCGAACTCAACCGGGTGACGGGCTCACGCTGCGAGGCCAGCGACGGCTTTCCATTGTGCCATGGCGCACAGACGATGCAGATGGATGGCGAGGGCGGAGCGACGGGACCGGGGCGGGA
>NZ_JBFTRC010000395.1:0-1107 GCF_056399325.1 Allobosea sp. 01N443 | reverse complement strand
ACCGTCAGGTTCGCCGTGATCGCCGACATGTCGAGCGTGTCGATGCCCGTGCCGCCGTCGCTGTCATCGCCGAAATAGACGTCGTTGCCGTCGCCGACCGCAGCCACGATCACATCGTTGCCCGCACCCGCCACCACAGTGTCGTCGCCGGCCCCGGCCGTGATCCGGTCGTCGCCCGTGCCACCGAAGATCCGGTCGTTGCCGGCCTCGCCATCGATCAGGTCGTTGCCAGCCCCGCCAAGCAGCACGTCGTCGCCGGCCCCGCCGAAGACCACGTCACGGCCCTCCCCGGCATCGACGAAGTCGTTGCCATCGCCCGCCGAGATCGTGTCGTCGCCGCCCGCACCGATCAGGACATCGTCGCCGCCCTGGCCGATCAGGTTGTCCGCCCCCGCTGCCCCGATCAGGACATCGCTCAGCCCCGTCCCGACATGCGTCCCAGGAGCCGTCCCCGGACCGGGAGCCGGCGTGCCAGCCCCGTCGTCATCGTCGTCGTCGTCACAGCCGCAATCGTCGTCGTCGTCATCGTCGCCATTGCCGGCACCGTCGTCATCGTCGTCATCATCGTCGCCATCTCCGGCGCCGTCGTCGTCATCGTCATCATCGTCGCCATCACCGGCGCCGTCGTCATCGTCGTCATCGTCGTCGCCGTCTCCGGCGCCGTCGTCATCATCGTCGTCGCCATCTCCGTTGCCGGTGCCGTCATCGTCGTCATCGTCGTCATCGTCGCCGTCGCCGTCACCCGTGCCGGTACCGTTGTCGCCGTCATCGCCAACGACGGTCTCGAAGATGTTCTCCGGCAGATTGGTCAGGCTGGTATTGCGGGCGATGATGTCCGCGAACTCCTGGCCGTCGATGAAATTCTCGTAGAAGTCGAAGTTCTCGACACGGTCGAGATAGTAGAACCGGTCGGCCTCCTGCAGGCGGTCAAACTGTTCATGCAGCACGACCCAGAAGGTCTGCCCGACCATGCCGCCATTGATATGCGTCTCGGCAAGGCCACCGACCCAGAGATCGACCCGGTCGATCCCCTTCACGATGCCGGTGCCGTCGGCCTGGATGGCCACGCTGATATTCGATGGCCACGCTGATATTCGAGTTGATCGC
>NZ_JBFTRC010000394.1:0-1112 GCF_056399325.1 Allobosea sp. 01N443 | reverse complement strand
CGCTCTGGCCGGCTGGCTGTCGGACCAGGACGCCACGCCGGCAAGCAGGGCGAAAGCAAGCGACCAGTGCTTCAATGTCGACATGTTGTGGCCTCCGGGTTGGCCCGCCTGGATCCCTCGTCGTTCGCCTCTGCGACCGCGGGGGGAAGGGGGACTTCGGTGAAGCTGCAACGATAGGCGACGGCCCAAGGGGGCGGGAGTAGCTAACGGGAGGTTACGCTCGTAACACGCTGTCGAGCGGTCGGGACGCTGTGCGAGCTTCCGCAAGTCCCGCCCCTATTGACTCAGTTTCACTGGTCGCACGCATCGGTTGCGGCCCCTTGCCGGGCGTAGCCTCCTGTTAGTTACTCCCGCGGGCGCGATCTTTCTCCATAGTGGACGTGACGTGGCGCTCGTCGGCGGGAGAACCGTTGCGATGGATCAGGGTGTGCTGGCTGCCATCCGGCATCTTCCAGCCTATGGGAGGTCGATTAGGGAAAGAGCACTCCGCAGCGAGAGTTTTCGCACGCTCTGCGCAGACCTCGCCGAAGCCGAACGGGCCTTGGCGGAATGGGAGAGTTCGGCCCTGCCGATCCGCAAGGCGCGTTGCATCGAATATCGACAGCTCGTCGAGAGCCTCGAAGCCGAGCTCAGGGAAACCCTTGGTCGTCCGGACGGCATTTGACGAGGCAGGCAATCGCGATTTCGACTGGAGAGGAAACGGCAATGCCCCAGACCGCGGCGCACGGCGCGAAAGCCGACATTCTCGCCGACGAGAGTTTCATGTCGGCCGACGACCTGAAAGTTTACATGGCGGACATCGAGATGGCGAAGGCATCCAAGATGCTGGGTGCCATGGATAAGGCCGAGGAGGCACGCCAGAAGCTGATCAAGACGCTTGCGGAAGAGGTCGAGGTCAATGCCGAGCTGATTGCCCGGATCAAGCACAACCTCGCAGTGAAGACGCGCGCGGCTGCCGAGCGTGGCGAGCGCGAGGTCATGGTGATGCGGTTTCCGAGCGCGCTGTGCAACGACAAGGGCCGTGCGCTCAACAACTCAGAGGCGGACTGGCCGACGACGCTCACCGGACGGCCGCGCCAGGCCTATGAATTCTGGAAGGAGCATCTGAAGCC
>NZ_JBFTRC010000393.1:0-1119 GCF_056399325.1 Allobosea sp. 01N443 | reverse complement strand
GATCCATACAGCCGCGCCGGCGCTGGCCGAGGTCGCGTCGGATCAGTTCCTGCGCACGATGCTCGATCCCTGGGCGGCAGGGAGATTGAACCAGGCAGGCGGATCGGGCCCCGGAACGGCCGCCTTCTCCGCCCTGGTGCGCAAGGGCGCGGATCAACCGGCCGGGCCGTCACGGCTTGATGCCCGGTCCTATTCGGTCTGGGGCGCGGGCTTCGGTTCCTATGGTCGGACCGGCGGCAACGCGGCGGTGGGCTCGAGCCGACGCAAGATCGACGACGCACATCTCGCGACGGGGGTCGATCTCCGGCTGATGCCCGGCACGGTCGCAGGCTTCGCCGTCTCCGCCGGCACGGCGCGCGCCTCGCTGCGCGGTGTGCTCGGGAAGATCGATGCAGATGTGGTCCAGGCCGGCCTCTACGGCGTCACCCAGCTCGGGCCGGTCAGGCTCGGCGCCGCGGCGAGCTATGCCCGGCTCGACAATGATATCAGCCGCGGCATTCCGGCACTCGGCTCGAGCCTGTCCTCGTCCTATGACACCACAGCCTGGAGCGGGCGCCTGCAGGCGAGCGCAACCGTGCTGAACTGGACCGGCTTTGGCTTCTCGCCGCTGGCCGCCCTCCAGGCGACGCGGGCGCAGAGTCCGGCCGTGCTCGAGAGCAACTGGGCCGGCGCCACTGCCGGCGCGCTGGCTTTGGCCAGGCGCAACGACGTCACGAGCCGCAGCGAACTCGGCCTGCAGCTCGACGCCGACACGATCCTCAATGGGGTTCCCGTCACCGGCTATGTCCGGGCGGTCTGGGCGCATTACTTTCAGCGCGATGCCGACCTGACCGCGAGCCTGGCGGGTTTTCCGGGCGCGGCCTTCAGCGCGACGGGCGCGCAAGCCGATCGCAACAGCGCGCTCGTCGCCGCCGGCCTCAACGCCAGGCTCAGCGAGCGCATCACGCTCGGCCTCAACCTCGACAGCGAACTTTCCGCGGGCAGCAACCGCCTCGGTGGTTCCGCGCAGCTCAGGGTCGGCTTCTGAGGCCAGGCTGCGCCGTACGGCGCTCCGTCCGCTTCGGACCCGGCGTCGATTCCATGTGAGTGGAGCAGATGCAGCGGATGTTGCGCCATGAG
>NZ_JBFTRC010000392.1:0-1120 GCF_056399325.1 Allobosea sp. 01N443 | reverse complement strand
CTGTCCGGCAGGCATCAGCTAACCCAAGGTGGCCGTGATGGCGCGGCCGGTCGATCGGGACGACGCCGGTTTGAAGGATCAGTTCATCAGATCATCGGACCGGAAACCGTATCCGGTCCGATGATCTAACCCTTTGTGTTTGCATCGGCTCTCCCGAAAACCGCAATCCACTTTTCGGGCCGATGCTTTAAAACACCTGCTGCGGGTTCATCGCTGGATCAACCAGCAGCACGCAGCCTTGATCAGGCAAACGGACCGAGATGGCGGATCAGCGGCCCGCCTGCCGTTCGCCGGCCGGAAAGCGCGCCAGGATCGAAACGACCTCTTCATCGGAGACTTGCCCGAACTCCCCGTAAAAACTGCTGATGGCGACGAAGGGCTCCGGACTGTCGAGACAAACGAGGTCATCGACCTCGGGGCGCAGCTCCGCGACGACCTCCGCAGGGGCGACGGGGACGGCCAGAACGAGCCTTCCAGGCCTGCGCTGGCGTATGGCCCTCAGCGCGGCCCTCATTGTTGCTCCGGTCGCAATGCCGTCGTCGACGACGATCACGCTCCGGCCGGTGAGCAGCGCACGGGCGCGCGCGCCGAGATAGCGAGCCCTCCTGCGGTCGATCTCGGCGAGTTCGCGAGCGTAGATGCGCTGGAACTCGTCCTCCCCGATGGCCGCACGCCTGATGATCGCCTCGTTGCGCACCATGATCGGCTCCCCGCCATCCACTACGGCACCAACGGCGAGTTCCGGCTGCCAGGGAAGGCCGATCTTGCGAACGAGAACGAGGTCGAGCGGCGCGGCCAGGGCCTGCGCGATCTCGGCTGCGACCGGCACGCCCCCGCGCGGCAGCGCCAGCACGACAGGATGCTGCCCGCGATAATGCAGGAGCGGCGAAGCGAGCCTGCGCCCGGCATCCGTTCGGCTCGAGAAGCGCATCGGATCTCACCCTTCAATCGAACGCGTCACGCACCATTCGGTCTGGGAGGCCAATCCGTATGTCATCGTCGGTGCGCCCGGCTGCCTTCTCGCCCGAGGCACAGAAGCCCGCACCCCATGCCGGTGCATCGCGCCACACCGGACATTGGCCGCAACAGCCACCGACCGGGAGATGCCTCACCTGAAGAC
>NZ_JBFTRC010000391.1:0-1154 GCF_056399325.1 Allobosea sp. 01N443 | reverse complement strand
ATATTGGAGAACCTGTCCTCGCCGATCTCGACGCTGACCGCCTTGCCCTCGACCAGGTTGATGTCGATGCWYTGCGTYGCCYGGGAGTAATCCARCGTGTCGCARCCGCTGCCGCCATCATAGCAATCGGCCGCAGCATCGAGCGTACCGATGATCACGTCGTCGCCAGACCCGGCCTCAACCCGGTCCCTGCCCCCACCGCCATCGAGCGTATCGGCGCCGCTACCTCCCTCGATCCGGTCGTTGCCGGCACCGCCCTGGATCACGTCATTGCCGGTCCCACCGAACAGGCAGTCATTGCCGGTGCCGCCATCAATGACGTCATTGCCATCATTGCCCTCGATCCGGTCGTCGCCCGCTCCGCCGAAGAGCCGGTCATGGCCGGCATCGCCCTCAACCCTGTCGTCTCCGTCTCCGCCGACGACGATGTCGTCGCCGTCGCCGCCCTCCACCTCGTCATCGCCGTCACCGGCGTCGAGCAAGTCATTGCCGCTACCACCAAAGAGCCTGTCCTTGCCGCAGCCGCCGGCGAGGTGATCGTCGCCCTCCCCGCCATCGAGTACATCGTCGCCGTCATCGCCGGAGAGCGTATCGTTGCCGGATTCGCCGAAGAGCCGGTCGTTGCCGCCGCCGCCCGCCGCGACGTCGTCCCCCCCACCGAGACGGGCCGTGTCCTGGCCGCAGCCGAACTCGACGATGTCGACGTGGGCGCCACCGATGACGACATTGTTGCCATTACCAGTGCGGACGGTGTTGTTGCCGTCGCCGGTCAAGACAACGTTGTTGCCCTCACCGGCATCGATCCAGTCGTCCCCCTCACCGCCGTCGATGAAATCGTCACCATCGCCGCCATAGAGCCGATCATTGCCCTTACCGCCGATGATGATGTCGTTGCCGTTGCCGCCGAAGATGATGTCGTCGCCATCCTCGCCGAAGAGCTGGTCGTCGCCGTCATCGCCATAGATCGTGTCGTTGCCCTCGCCGCCATAGACGATATCGTTGCCACGGCCGGCATAGATCAGGTCATGGCCGGCGCCGCCGCGGATGAAGTCGTTGCCGGCGCCGCCATGCAGGATGTCGGAGCCGCCGCGGCCGTCGATCACGTCATTGCCGTCGCGCCCGTCGATCAGGTCGGCGCATTCCGTCCCGGTCAG
>NZ_JBFTRC010000390.1:0-1202 GCF_056399325.1 Allobosea sp. 01N443 | reverse complement strand
ACCTTCACCTGGCTGAGCAGATGGTCGACGACCTTCTCCTCGAAGATCGGGGCGCGGATCTCGGCGAGAGCCTGCGGGTTCTTCTGGTRGAACTCCCAGACCTGCTTCTCCTGGCCGGGGAATTGACGGACTCGCTCGACCAGGGCCTGGGTGACCTCGTCATCCGAGATCTGAACCTTGGCCTGCTCACCGATTTCGGCAAGCACGAGGCCCAGGCGCACCCGGCGCTCGGCGATCCGGCGGTACTCGGCGCGAGCCTCGTCCTCGGTGGTGTTCTCGTCCGCGAAGGTCTTCTTCGCGTCCTTCATGTCGGCCTCGACCTGGCTCCAGACGGCAGCGAACTCCTGCTCGACCAGGGTCGGCGGCAGCTCGAACGTGTACTTGCCATCAAGCGCGTCGAGCAGGCTCTTCTTGATCTTGCGGCGCGACTGGGCGCCGAAATCACGGCCGATCTGCTCGCGAACGGCGCTCTTGAGCGCATCGAGCGACTCCATGCCGAAGCCCTTGGCGAGCTCGTCGTCGATCTTGAGGGCGTCGGGACCCTGCACGTCGTCGACGGTGACCTCGAACTCGGCCGGCTTACCGGCAAGGTGGGTCGCGGTGTAGTTCTCCGGGAACGTCACCTTGACGGTGCGCTTCTCGCCGGTCTTGGCGCCCTCGAGCTGATCCTCGAAGCCCGGGATGAACTGCCCCGCGCCGAGATCGAGCGGAATGCCCTCGCCGGTGCCGCCGTCGAAGGGTTCGCCCTCGAGCGTGCCGACGAAGGAGATCATCAGGCGATCGCCCTTCTCGGCCTTGGCCTTCGCACCCTTCGAGGTGAAGCTGCGGTTCTGCGACGCCATGCGCTCGAGCGCGGCATCGACTTCGCTCTCAGGCACTTCCGCCACCGGCTTGACCAGGGAAACGTCGGAGATGTCGGCGAGTTCGAACTTCGGCAGGACCTCGAGCGCGACCGTGAAGGCGAGGTCGCCCTTGGCCTCCATCGCGGCCTCGATCTCGTCCTTGTTCTCGGGGAACCGGATCTGCGGCTCGAAAGCGAGCTTCAGGCCGTTATCCGCGACGATCTTCTGGTTGGCCTCGTTGACTGCATTCTGCAGCACATCGGCCATGACCGAACGGCCATAGAGCCGGCGCAGATGCGCGACCGGTACCTTGCCGGGGCGGAAACCGTTGATACGCGCTTTGCCCTGCAGGCCCTGCAG
>NZ_JBFTRC010000389.1:0-1212 GCF_056399325.1 Allobosea sp. 01N443 | reverse complement strand
TCCGAGCAGGCCGTTGCCGAGATCGACCGTCAGGTTCGCCATGATCGCCGACATGTCGAGCGTGTCGATGCCCGTGCCGCCGTCGCTGTCATCGCCGAAATAGACGTCGTTGCCGTCACCGATCGCAGCCACGAACACGTCATTGCCCGCACCCGCCACCACGGTGTCGTCGCCGGCCCCGGCCGTGATCCGGTCGTCGCCCGTGCCACCGAAGATCCGGTCGTTGCCGGCCTCGCCATCGATCAGGTCGTTGCCGGCCCCGCCAAGCAGCACGTCGTCGCCGGCTCCGCCGAAGACCACGTCGCGGCCCTCCCCGGCATCAACGAAGTCGTTGCCGTCGCCCGCCGAGATCGTGTCGTTGCCGCCCGCTCCGATCAGGACATCGTCGCCGCCCTGGCCGATCAGGTTGTCCGCCCCAGACGCCCCGAGCAACACGTCCGCCTCGGGCATACCGACCAGAACCAGTCCGGCGTCCGGCTGCGTTGTCTCGCCGGTTCCGCCGCCATTGCCGGTCTCGGTGCCGGTGCCGCAACTCCCGCCGTCGCCGTTCCCGGTCCCATTGCCGCCGCCGCCACCGCCGTTCTCGGTCTCGTTGCCGGAACCGCTGCCGCCGCCATTCTCCGTCTCGCTGCCGGAGCCGGAGCCGCCGCCATTCTCCGTCTCGTTACCTGAGCCAGAGCCGCCGCCATTCTCGGATTCGTTGCCGGAGCTGCTGCCGCCGCCGTTCTCCGTCTCGTTGCCGGTGCCGCCGCCGCCGCCATTCTCCGTCTCGTTGCCGGTGCCGCCGCCGCCGCCATTCTCGGTCTCGTTGCCGGTGCCGCCGCCACCGCCGTTCTCGGTCTCGTTGCCCGAGACGCCGCCGCTCCCGTTACCGGTGCCGATGCCGCCATCATCGACGACGACGGTCTCGAAGATGTTCTCCGGCAGATTGGCCAGGCTGGTATTGCGGGCGATGATGTCCGAGAACTCCTGGCCCTCGATGAAATTTTCGTAGAAGTCGAAATTCTCGACCCGGTCGAGATAGTAGAACCGGTCGGCCTCCTGCAGGCGATCGAACTGCTCCTGCAGCACGACCCAGAAGGTCTGCCCGACCATGCCGCCATTGATATGCGTCTCGGCAAGGCCACCGACCCAGAGATCGACCCGGTCGATCCCCTTCACGATGCCGGTGCCGTCGGCCTGGATGGCCACGCTGATATTCGAGTTGATCGC
>NZ_JBFTRC010000388.1:0-1240 GCF_056399325.1 Allobosea sp. 01N443 | reverse complement strand
GCGACAGCCGGTTCACCCGCTCTCGGTGCAGTGAACGGGGCAAGTGTGAGCAGCGTGGCAAGGGCGAGGCAGCGCAGCGCGTGCGGTGCTTTCTGGCGCGGCCTCCGTGACATCCGGATCATGGCACACTCCTTCGCCGGCCCGCGCACGGGCGATTGGGCGAATGAGCCAGTTTAGCACGGCTCCGGGCCCCGCATGAAACATTGATTATTATTTTGGCTCACGCGCTTGGCCGCCCCGACCTTGCGCAAGGGCAGGGCGCGCGCCATATTTCGCGGCAGCGGGCCCAACGGGGGCTCCGGGAGGAACCATGTCACTGATTTCACTTGCTCGGCGTGGCCGGGTCGTCGCCGTGGTCGCTGGTGCGCTTTTGCTCGTTCCCGTGCTGGCCGAGGCTCGTCCTGGTGGCGGCAAGGGTTTCGGCAGCCGCGGCACGCGTACCAATTCGGCTCCGGCCCCGACGAATACAGCGCCGACGGGCGCACAGCCTTTCCAGCGTAGCGCTGCTCCGACGCCGTCTCCGTCGATGGCGGGTCCGGCCGCTGGCGCGGCGGGTGCTGCCGCACAGGCGGCGCGTCCGTCCATGGCACGTAACCTGATGATGGGCGTCGGCGCCGGCCTGCTCGGCGCTGGCCTGTTCGGCATGCTTTCGGGCTCGGGCTTCTTCAGCGGCCTGGCTTCGCTGGCCGGCATCTTCGGCTTCCTGTTGCAGATCGCGCTGATCGGCGGCCTGATCTTCCTCGCGATGCGCTTCTTCCGGCGCCGGTCCGAGCCGCAGCTCGCCACCGCTGGCGGACCGATGTCGCGTGAGGCCGCCCAGCCTCAGCCGAATCCGCGCATGTCTGCGATGGGCGGCCTCGGTGGCGGCGCGCCGCGCGCGGCGTCCAAGCCGGTCGAGATCACGCTCGCGGGCGAGGATTTCAGCAGCTTCGAGCGGCTGCTCGGCGAAGTGAACACGGCCTATTCGAACGAGAACCAGCAGGTTCTCCGCGAGAAGCTGACGCCCGAAATGGCCGGCTATTTCGCTGATGACATTGCCGAGAACGCCGCCAAGGGGCTGGTTGATCGGGTCTCCAACGTCAAGCTGCTGCAGGGCGATCTCTCGGAAGCCTGGCGGGAGGACGATTTCGAGTTCGCAACCGTTGCGATGCGCTTCAGCCTGATCAACGCGCTGACCGAGCGCGCCACCGGTCGCATCGTCGAGGGCAATGCGACCGTCCCGCAGGAGGTCACGGAACAC
>NZ_JBFTRC010000387.1:0-1317 GCF_056399325.1 Allobosea sp. 01N443 | reverse complement strand
ATCCAGCCCATCCTGCTTGCCGGCGCTGGTGACGAAGCCCCAGGGCGGATTGTCGCCCTGGATGCCCACGACCAGCTTGCCCTTCGCCTTGATCTCCGCCGGCGTCACCGCCAGCGCAGGCCGCAGCAGCAGGCCGGGCGCCGCAAGCCCGACCGCGCCGGCCAACAGAGCCTGACGGCGGTTGAGCAATCCCTTGTTCGAAGATGTCATGTCTCACTCCCTTGGTTGATCTTGCTTGGTTGATCTTGCCTGGTTGAACTTGCCTGGCCGGAATTGGCGCGGTGTCTGTTGCCGGCCTCGTCAGCGTGTTGCCGCGGCAAACTGGCGTTCCAGCCGCGCGCCGAAGAGCGAGAGCGGCCAGCACATGACGAAGTACAGAGCCCCCACGATCCCGAAGACGAGGAGAGGCTGGAAGATCTGGTTCGAGATGATGTTGCCAGCCCGGGCCAGCTCGGTGAAACCGACGATGGCAGCCAGCGACGTTCCCTTGATCAGCTGCACCAGGAAGCCGATCGTCGCCGGCAGCGAGATGCGGATAGCCTGCGGCAGGACCACATCCTTCATCCGCGAGACATAGTTCAGGCTCAGCGCCTTGGCGGCCTCGGTCTGGCCCTTCGGCACGGCTTCGATTGAGCCACGCCAGATTTCGCCGAGATAGGCGCTGGCATGCAGCGTGAAGCCGATCGAGACGGCGACCCAGGAGTCGAGTTTCAACCCGATCAGCGCCAGTCCGTAATAGACCACGAAAAGCTGCATCAGCAGCGGCGTGCCCTGGAAGATGGCGATATAGCCTGAGGTTGCACGCTCCAGCAGCGGAATACCGGAGGTCCGCGCCAGAGCGACGCCGAGCCCGAAGATACCGCCCCCGACGAAGCCGATCACCGAAAGGAAGACCGTCCATTTCAGTCCGGTGAGGAGGAAGAGGAATTCGTTTGTACCCATGACGATCTCCTCACTTGACCGGATAGCTGAAATACCGACCGGAGATGAGCGCGAAGAAGCGCATCATCAGCCAGGATATGACGAGGTAGAACAGCGTCACCGTCCCGTAGACCTCGAAGCTGCGGAAGCTGTCCGACTCGATCCGTTGTGCGACTGAGGTCAGCTCATAGGCAGAGATCGCGGAGGCGACGCTGGTCGTCAGCGTCAGCAGCACGAACTGGCTGGTCAGTGAGGGAAAGATCGCGCGCAGCGCCGGCCGCAGAACGATCAGCCGGAAGACCTGCGCCTTGTGCAGGCCAAGCGCGAGACCGGCTTCGACCTGCCCATTGCTGATCGACTGCTGCCCATTGCTGATCGACTGAACGCCGCCACGGA
>NZ_JBFTRC010000386.1:0-1346 GCF_056399325.1 Allobosea sp. 01N443 | reverse complement strand
CTCGTCGACGGCGATGATCTGGAGGCGGGCGTCGCTGACGCGCAGCCGGGCGCGGGCGATCGAGGCTTCGATCTCGCCGCGCTCGCCGAGCAGGCGGGCCCATTCGCGGTTGATRTTGTAGACCTTCGTGCCGTCGATGAAGCCCTTCTGAAACAGGCCGAGATATTTGTTGCGCTCGAGCTCGACCAGGCGCAGCTCCTCGACCTTGGCGACCTGGCGCGCCTCGAGGCCCTTCACCTCCTCACCGGACTGGACGATGCTGATCTCGAGCTGTTCCTTGCGGCTTTCGCGGTTGGTGCGGTTGCCGTCGAACAACCGGGTCTCGCCCTGGATGATCTGGCTGGCCTCGTCGGAGAATCGGGCGAACTCGGCCGGGAAGGTGATCGCGGCRAGGTTGTCGCGCTCGGCGATCAGGCGGGCCTTGCGRCCGAGATTYTCGCCGAGCTGCGAGCGGATGATCGAGAGCTCGGCCTTGGTCTGGACATCGTCGAGCCAGAACAGGGTCTGGCCWGCCTCGACCCGGTCGCCCTGTCGCACCCCGATCGCCTGGACGACGCCGCCGTCGCGGTGCTGCACCTCCTTGAGGTTCTGATCGACCTTGATCGAGCCCTGGGCGATCACGGCGCCGTTGAGATGGGCGCTGGCGGCCCAGCCGCCGCAGCCGACGACCAGGAGCAGGGCGAGCGCGGTACCGGCGAGCATATGCCGGCCGAGCCCGAAGTTCGGCTCGCGCCCTTCCCTGGCGTCCCCGCCCACCTGCGATGCGACATTGCGCCTGGTCATATCCGTCTCTCCCGTCAGCGGACCCGGGATGCGAGGCCSMGCKGCCSCGCACCGAGGTCARTARTARTAAAGCCTGTGRCTGCCCTGGATCTCGATSGAGTAGTCCYTCTCGTCRKKCTGCTCGAGAWAGACGTCGACATAGGTGTAGTCATCGTCACCGATCTTCTCGATGCGGAAGYGGAAGGGCCGGCCGGCAGCRTCGGCCTCGTCGCCATAGGCCGTGGCGAACGGATCTGCTCCCTCCGCGGCGGCACTGTCGGCGGGCGCGCCATCGGTCCCGAACTGGTACTGCTTGACGACGATGCGGTCGCCGGCCTCGAGATCGAGGATCCGGTGGATCAGGTCGCGATCGTCCGCGTCATAGGGCACGTCGAACGAGAAGCAGTCGTCGCCGGCACCGCCGGTCAGCGTCACCGCGTCAGTGCCGATGGTGAAGTGGTCGTTGCCACTGCCGCCGATCACGGCCTCGATATTGGAGAACCTGTCCTCGCCGATCTCGACGCTGACCGCCTTGCCCTCGACCAGGTTGATGTCGATGCATTGCGTCGCCTGGGAGTAATCCA
>NZ_JBFTRC010000385.1:0-1366 GCF_056399325.1 Allobosea sp. 01N443 | reverse complement strand
GCTTTAGGCGGAGAGGATTTCCTCAGGGATCAGAATCCCTTCAGCGCGGGCCTTCGCACGCAGATTCAAGCGCCTCGTCCCCGGCAGGCGCGTGCCTGGCTGGTCCTCTATCGCGTGGGCCAGCAGCTTCATGCGTTCGGCGAACCAATTGCCGCCCATGCTGGCGGGATCGATCGCGAGGATGAGCTGGCCGGTATCGGGTGGACCGCCCTTGTCGTCGATGAAGGAGGACGCTTGGAAGGCGAAATGCGTGCCGACCAGTGCCGCGGCGAGGATCTCCACCATCATCGCCAAGGTCGCGCCCTTGGCGTCGCCGAGCGGCACCATGGTGCCGGCAATCGCGGCGGCCGGGTCGGTTGTCGGCTTGCCATCCGCATCGAGCGCCCAGCCTTCGGGGATGGGCTCGCCCTTCTGTCTGGCGGCGACGATCGGCCCGCGCGCGACCTTGCTCAGCGCCATGTCGATGACGACCGGCTCGCGCCCGGCGAGCGGTGCGGCAAAGGCGATGGGATTGGTGCCGAAGACCGGCTTCGAGCCGCCCCAGGGCGCCATCGCGCCCGGCGTATTGGCGAAGAGCAAGGCGACGAGCCCCTGCTCGGCCAGGCGCTCGACATGCAGTCCCGCAGCGCCGCAATGGTTCGAGCGCCTGATCGGTGCCGCGACGACGCCCTGGGCGCGTGCGAGTTCGGGCAGCTCGCTGACCGCAAGATCGATCGCGGGATAGGCAAAGCCATGGGCGGCGTCGATGGCGAGCACGCCGGGCTTCGGTCGCCGGGCGATCGGCACGGCCTGGCCATCGATCTTTCCCGATTTCAGCATGGCCAGATAGGTCGGCACACGCGAAAGGCCGTGGCCCTTCAAGCCGTCGGCCTCGGCCATCACCAAGGCCCAGGCAACGGAGGCGGCATTGGCCGCTGAAGTCCCCGCAGCGGCGAACAGCGCCGCAATTCTGGCTTCGGCCTCCTCCAGAGAAAGGCGGGTCATGTCCGCCCCTCCAGCGCGGCGATGACGCGCTCCGCGACGAGGCYGGAAACGCGCCCGTTCGATTCGACGGTATTGCCGGCGATATGCGGCGTCAGGATCAGGTTCGGCGTGCCGGCGAAGAGCTTGGCGCCGCCGCGCAGCGGCTCCTCCTCGAAGACGTCGAGCGCCGCACCGGCGAGCCTGCCGCTCTTCAGGGCCTCGACCAGCGCGGCCTCGTCCATGACTCCGCCACGCGAGGCGTTGATCAGGATCGCGTCCGGCTTCATGCGCGCGAAGGACGCGCTTCCGATTAGCCCCTTGGTCTCCGAGGTCAGCGGCAGATGCAGGCTGATTACATCCGAGGTCGCAAGCAGGGCATCGAGCTCCAGCCCGAGCTCCAGCC
>NZ_JBFTRC010000384.1:0-1375 GCF_056399325.1 Allobosea sp. 01N443 | reverse complement strand
CTCGTCGACGGCGATGATCTGGAGGCGGGCGTCGCTGACGCGCAGCCGGGCGCGG
The DNA here is from genome assembly GCF_056399325.1 of Allobosea sp. 01N443. Lineage (NCBI taxonomy): Bacteria > Pseudomonadati > Pseudomonadota > Alphaproteobacteria > Hyphomicrobiales > Alloboseaceae > Allobosea > Allobosea sp. 01N443. Next base: position 1,320 of record NZ_JBFTRC010000384.1, on the reverse strand, counting down.
GCGATCGAGGCTTCGATCTCGCCGCGCTCGCCGAGCAGGCGGGCCCATTCGCGGTTGATGTTGTAGACCTTCGTGCCGTCGATGAAGCCCTTCTCGAACAGGCCGAGATATTTGTTCCGCTCGAGTTCGACCAGGCGCAGCTCCTCGACCTTGGCGACCTTGCGCGCCTCGAGGCCTTTGATCTCCTCGCCGGACTGGACGATGCTGATCTCGAGCTGTTCCTTGCGGCTTTCGCGGTTGGTGCGGTTGCCGTCGAACAACCGGGTCTCGCCCTGGATGATCTGATCCGCCTCGTCGAAGACCTTGGCGAGCTCGGCCGGGAAGGTGATCGCGGCGAGGTTGTCGCGCTCGGCGATCAGGCGGGCCTTGCGGCCGAGATTTTCGCCGAGCTGCGAGCGGATGATCGAGAGCTCGGCCTTGGTCTGGACATCGTCGAGCCAGAACAGGGTCTGGCCAGCCTCGACCCGGTCGCCCTGGCGCACCCCGATCGCCTGGACGATGCCGCCGTCGCGGTGCTGCACCTCCTTGAGGTTCTGGTCGACCTTGACCGAGCCCTGGGCGATCACGGCGCCGTTGAGATGGGCGCTGGCGGCCCAGCCGCCGCAGCCGACGACCAAGAGCAGGGCGAGCGCCGTACCGGCGAGCATATGCCGGCCGAGCCCGAAATTCGGCTCGCGCCCTTCCCTGGCGTCCCCACCGGACTGCGATGCGACACTGCTCTTGATCATGCTCATCTCTCCCGTCAGACGGCCCGGAATGCGAGACGCTGCGGCCCCGCCCCCTCGCCGGGATCAGTAGTAATAAAGCCTGTGACTGCCCTGGATCTCGATCGAGTAGTCCTTCTCGTCATTCTGCTCGAGATAGACATCGACATAGGTGCGGTCGTCGTCACCGATCTTCTCGATGCGGAAGCGGAATGGCCGACCGGAATCGTCGCCCTCGTCGCCATAGGTGCGATCGAAGGCATCGTCGTCGGAACCGCTTCCGCCGTCGTCATCATCGTCATCATCATCGTGCTTGCGGATCTGGTACTGCTTGATGCGGATGCGGTCGCCGGCCTCGAGGTCGAGGATCTGGTGGATCAGGTCGCGATCGTCCTCATCATAGGGCACGTCGAAGGAGAAGGTGTCGTCGCCCGCCCCGCCGGTCAGCGTCACCACATCAGTGCCGATGGTGAAGTGGTCATTGCCGCTGCCGCCATCAATGACGTCATTGCCATCATTGCCCTCGATCCGGTCGTCGCCCGCTCCGCCGAAGAGCCGGTCATGGCCGGCATCGCCCTCAACCCTGTCGTCTCCGTCTCCGCCGACGACGATGTCG
>NZ_JBFTRC010000383.1:0-2162 GCF_056399325.1 Allobosea sp. 01N443 | reverse complement strand
CTCTTCGACCGAAGCTCAAGGGGAGGGAATCATGAGCCCCGGGAGAAACTACCTGGAACGCGCTGCGCCCGGTGACGCGGCGGTTCTATTCAGTGACTTCAGGCCGCAGCGTGCGAGCGGGCGATGAAGGGGATCTCCGAGCGTGACAGCCCAAGATCGTCGAGCTCACGGTTGGTCAGACGCGACAGCTCGCGAACCGTCTCGCGATAGCGCAGGAAGGCGCGGATTTTGGCGGCAATCATGGTGACGAACATGGTGTGTTTCCTTAGCGCATATTCCGGACCGGGGCGGTGCCCACAGCGACAATTTCGTTGTGCACTGCACATAAGCCGATCGGCCCGCCGCAATTAGGGGCTTTACTTCAGCTCCGATATGCATTCAGAGCATGCATCATTTGTTAATCAGTAATTTTCTGGTCTCATCATGCGTTGAGCGCAGTCATCGTTTCAAATGCAACCGATGTTCCGCCTAGAAAACGGGCTGTGGCCGAAAGCAGGAATTCACCGCGTTGGCTACGCGATTTCGGCACGTTGCCGATTGCGAAGTTGAACCGCCCGCATGCGGACGTCCGAGGGGGCGGGAATGGGCGACTTTTGACCGTCAGCGGCTCACCGCAAATGTCGGAGTTGGGTCGCGAACGGACGTCCCTTTCGCAGCATGCGAATGTCTGGTTCCGGGCCATGCGCCAATGTCTGCACCTGTGAAGGGTTTCGGATGCCTGCTTTCCTTGCGGCGCTTGCAACCCGGCCTAAACCCCGCTCTATCGTCGCCCATGACGAGGACGCCGAGCGGTGGGGCGATACTGTGACGCAAGGCGACACTACCTCCGCACCACTGTCCCTTGCGGCGCTGGGCTGGACGGATTTCTTTGCAGATCAATGCGGACCAGATGACGCCTGCCTCCGGCCTGCGCGCATCGGCTCGGTGCACCGCACCCGCATGAGCGCAATCACGCCCGATGGGCCGATCAGGCTCAAGCTGCCGGTCCATACCAATACAGGCGACTTCACGGTGGGTGACTGGGTTCTGGTGGAGCCCAGCACACATCTGCTACGGCGCCGGGGTGTGGCGAAGGCCGCACCCTCGCGCTGGTCGGTTCGTCCGGCGTCGGCAAATCGACTCTTGTGAACGCGCTTGCCGGCACCATCGATGGCGAACCGCAGCAGACGGGCGACATCCGCGACCACGACGCTAAGGGGYGCCACACCACGACGTCGCGCTCGCTGCATGCGATTGCCTGCGGCGGCTGGGTGATTGATACGCCGGGCATGCGCACGCTCCATGTCAGCGATGCGGCGTCTGGTCTCGAAACGCTGTTCGCCGAGATCACGGAACTAAGCCCGCTCTGCCGCTTCCGCGACTGCACCCATGAGCACGAGCCCGGCTGCGCGGTTCAGGAGGCAGTCTCCAAGGGCGCGATCGACCCTGAGCGTCTGGCACGCTGGCGCAAGCTCGATCTAGAGAACAGGGCAAAGTCGCCGGAGGTGAAGGGGCCGAGGGGAAGGGGCGGTAGGCGGGGCGTTTGATTCGGCCGAGCCCAAACCTCAGCCTGTTCATCCTGGAGCTGACGCCGGTGATACGGCCCCTCGCCCGCCAGCGCGCGACGATCGACGACTATCCGGACTACCATGTGGCCCGGCGTCCGGATGGGATACCTCTCGGTGACCCTGCCGCCGCGCAGCCCATTTTCTAGGCAGAATATCGGTTTCATTTGAAACAATGACTGCGCTCAACGCATGATGCGACCAGAAAATTACTGATTAACAAATGATGCATGCTCTGTATGCATATCGGAGCTGAAGTAAAGCCCCTAATTGCGGCGGGCCGATCGGCTTATGTGCAGTGCACAACGAAATTGTCGCTGTGGGCACCGCCCCGGTCCGGAATATCCGCCAGAGGAATATCACCATGTTCGTCACCATGATTGCCGCCAAAATCCGCGCCTTCCTCCGCTATCGCGAGACAGTTCGCGAGCTGTCGCGTCTGACCAACCGTGAGCTCGCCGATCTTGGCCTGTCACGCTCGGAGATCCCCTTCATCGCCCGCTCGCACGCTGCGGCCTGAAGTCACTGAATAGAACCGCCGCGTCACCGGGCGCAGCGCGTTCCAGGTAGTTTCTCCCGGGGCTCATGATTCCCTCCCCTTGAGCTTCGGTCGAAGAG
>NZ_JBFTRC010000382.1:0-1402 GCF_056399325.1 Allobosea sp. 01N443 | reverse complement strand
AGATTATCGTTCCCGCTTTAATTGCCATCGCAGGCATAATTGGTGCGTTTACAGCCCTAATAAAAGCGTTTAAATCTCCTCCTCGCCCCAGCGACGTTACCTAGATAATCAGAAATCTTTCTCATGTTGCCGGGAACAACATCGTCCTTCGATGCCGACGGCGCATGAGCCCATGCTCGCGTTGGTCGCAGCGGTGCGCATCTCAATCGCTTATCTGCTTCCGCGGTAGAGCGGTCCAAAGCCTTGAGAACAGAAATGCTCATTTGCGACACGCGAGGCTAACCGGTTTCGCCTGGCCGGCGAGATTTTGGACCATCTCGTTGCGTGGGTAGGCCTTAGCTTTTGCGTCCACTGCATCAGCTGCTTCCTGTATCGCAGCTTCGATGCTTGCCGGATCGTTCGGTTCAAACGTGACTTGAGTTAACTCGCCATCGAGATCAGCTCCGAATCTCGCAAGATCCTTGAGCTTGCTCTGGAGCGCCTTAAGCCCTGTGATCTTCATTGCGGCAGCCCCGTGCGAAGACCGTCAGTGCGAGGACTAATTCCGGCCACCCGGCAGATTGACGGAAGCCGGCCCTCGCCGGATCCAATGGTGTGAACCCAAGTTATTGGGAGCGTCCTTTGCGCACCTGCGAAATTTGACTGAGCGTCGCCCCCTATCGGGAAAGCTAGCTCCGAATAGTTCCGCTCAATGTGCGCCATCAAATTCCCAGCCAACTCGCGTGAAGGGTTTCGGACGGCACAACCTCGGGTCGCAAGACAATCGCGTCAAGCAGCGGGAGTTCGCTTCCCACAGTGGATACTTATGCCGAGATTAGTTTCCATCACCTCAGGTAACGAGGTCGACTCCCCGCCCTAGCGGCGCCGAATTATAAGGCCTGCAGAAAGAGGGAGCGGCGAACTCGCTGCGCCCGATTGACTTTGCCGCACCGCCGACTATCGGCAGGGACCCGAGAATAGGACTGGCCCTGCATGCACGATTATATCCGCAAGATCATGGGCGCACGGGTTTATGACGTAGCGATCGAGAGCGCGCTGGACCCGATGCCCCGCCTCTCTTCCCGGCTGAATTCACATGTCAGCCTCAAGCGGGAGGATCTTCAGCCGGTCTTCTCATTCAAGTTGCGCGGCGCCTACAACAAGATGGTCGGCTTAGCGGCCGAGGCTATGGAACGCGGCGTGATCTGCGCTTCGGCCGGTAACCATGCGCAAGGGGTGGCACTTGCTGCTCGCAAGCTCGGCGTTAAGGCGAGCATCGTGATGCCGCGCACCACGCCTGACATCAAGGTCCAGGCAGTGCGCGCGCTCGGCGGGCGCGTGGTATTGCATGGTGAGAGTTTCGACGAGGCCTATGCACATGCTCGGCAACTCGAAGCCGAGAAGAATCTGACCTTCATTCATC
>NZ_JBFTRC010000381.1:0-1451 GCF_056399325.1 Allobosea sp. 01N443 | reverse complement strand
AACCACAACACACCCTTCTACCAGGCGAGCCAGGCCGGACCATTCGATCAATGGCCGACCGGATTGGGCTTCGACTATTTCTACGGCTTCGTCGGCGGAGACGCGAGCCAATGGCAACCAAATCTCTTCCGCAACACGACGCCGATCTATCCGTTCCAGGGCGCATCGAACTGGAACCTGACCACAGCCATGGCCGACGAGGCCATCCAGCATATGAAGCAGCTCAAGGAGGTCGCGCCGGACAAGCCGTTCCTCGTCTACTATGTCCCCGGTGGCACGCATGCGCCGCATCATCCCACGCCGGAGTGGATCGCCAAGATCAGCGACATGCACCTCTTCGACGGCGGCTGGAACACGCTGCGCGAGACGATCTTCGCCAACCAGAAGAGGCTCGGCATCATGCCGGCCGAGGCCAAGCTGACCCCCTGGCCCAAAGAATTGCCGGAGTGGGATTCGCTCGGTTGGGAGGAGAAAAAGCTCTTCACCAGGCAAATGGATGTCTACGGCGCCTATCTCGCCTATACCGATCACGAGATCGGACGGGTCATCCAGGCCGTCGAGGACCTCGGTCAGCTCGACAACACCCTGATCATCTATATCAGCGGCGACAATGGCGCGAGCGCCGAGGGCATGCTCAACGGCACGCCGAACGAGTTCACAACCTTCAACGGCGTTGCAGTGCCCGTGAAGGACCAGTTGCTCTGGTACGAGTTCTGGGGCTCGGAGCGAACCTTTCCGCATTTTGCCGCCGGCTGGGCCTGGGCGATGAGCACGCCGTTCAAATGGGTCAAGCAGGTCGCCTCGCACTTTGGCGGAACGGCCCAGGGCATGGCCATGTCCTGGCCCGGCCATGTCAGGGATGTGGGCGGCATCCGGCGGCAGTTCCACCACATCATCGATATCGTGCCGACGATTCTGGAAGCGACCGGTGTCGCTGCCCCCGCTACTCTCGACGGCATCAAGCAGCGTCCGTTCGACGGCGTCAGCATGATGTACACCTGGGACAAGGCGAGTGTGGCCGTGCCATCCCGGCGCAAGACCCAGTATTTCGAAATGCTCGGCAACCGCGCGATCTACAATGACGGCTGGGTGGCGGCCACGACTCCGGCGACCCTGCCCTGGGCACTGAGCACGGCCACGCCTCCGGATGTGATCACGGGCTACAACTGGGAGCTTTACAACGTCAGGCAGGACCCCACGGAGTCCAATGACCTGGCTGCGAAATTGCCGGACAAGGTCAAGCAGATGCAGGCGTTGTTCTATTCGGAAGCCAAGAAATACGACGCACTGCCGCTCGACAATTCGTCGCTCGCGCGCTGGAACACACCGCGTCCGAGCCTGACGGCGGGCCGAACGCTCTTCACCTATTCAGGAGAGCTGTCCGGTGTGCCGCCGAGCGCTGCCCCAAGGATCCTCGACAAGTCGTACACCATCACCGCAGAGGTTGAGAT
>NZ_JBFTRC010000380.1:0-1491 GCF_056399325.1 Allobosea sp. 01N443 | reverse complement strand
AACGGAGCGCGATCGCTTCTCCGCGGTCCGCTTTTCGCCCAACGATGCACTCACCGGCCGGATCGGCGCTCGGCTCACCGGCGATTGGGTGATGGGCGGGATGACGCTGAAACCCTATCTCCTCGCCAATGTCTGGCGCACGTTTTCCGGCAGCGACACGACGACCTTCAACGTCACGCCGATTRCAACCGGCTTCGGCTMCASCTCGCTSGAACTSGGCGGCGGCGTYGCGGCCCAGGTGAYGCCGAACGTCGGTGTCTACGCGGCGGCGAGCTACACCAGCAATMTCGGCGGCGACSATCGCCGCGGCATCAAGGGMAATCTCGGCCTGCGCGTCACSTGGTAGGCGCGGCGCCTGCCGACAYTTCATACGGGTCTTACGATTGGTTCCGAGCCGGGGCGGGCCTTTGCGAATCTGCCAAACCCGGCGTCCTTACATTGCCTTCAGTCATGTGCCTGCAACCGGACCCTCAGATGTCGGCAATGGGGTCAACTCCGGTCGTCAGACGCCGATCTTGAGATGGGTCGCGAGCGGTGATCAGGCGCTCGCTCGAAACTTGACATTGGCGAACTTGCCGCAGAGCGGACCTCGCCATGGTCTGAGAAGGGCGGAGAGCGAACGCCAGCACCCGCGGCCTGATGCTCCGGAACTGGTCGTAGCAACTCGGGTTTGAAGAAACGGCTCGCAATGACCGCCAAGATTGCTCGGCCTCCCTCCTGAATTCAGCCATGAGTTCCGATGGGATGAGACGAACCGCTAGTGCGATACCCGCGGGGACGATCAGCAAGTCGTCGAGATAGCCAAGTATCGGAATAAAATCAGGAATAAGATCGATTGGGCTCAAGGCGTAGGCCGCAACACCGGCGGCCAGGGCTTTTGCATGCCACGGCGTTCGCGGATCGCGAGCAGCTATCCATAGCGCGACGACGTCGCGCGTGAGATGTCGCGCCCATTGCCTTGCGCGCTCCAGCGTCATGATGATGCAATTGCACGCGGTCGAAGAGACGCGCAATGGGTCGACACCGGCTTTAAGCAGATCCGGCGGGACTGTCCGCTTGCGGGCGATGGGCCTCGATCGAGGTCGATTATGCCGCGATAGCGTGAGGGGCCGAGACAGCAAACGCCCCGGAGTGACCCGGGGCGCGTCGAGCTTCGGACCTACAGAAGACACCTGCGGTTACCGGCCGCTGCCGGTGCCCCCGGTGTTGCCGCCGCCGTTGCCGCCATGGCCACCGCCGTTGCCACCACCATGGCCACCGCCGTTRCCGCCATGGCCACCGCCGTTGCCACCACCATGGCCACCGCCGTTGCCACCACCATGGCCRCCGCCGTTRCCGCCATGGCCACCGCCGTTGCCGCCATGGCCACCGCCGTTGCCACCGCCATGGCCACCGCCGTTGCCGCCATGGCCACCGCCGTTGCCACCACCATGGCCACCGCCGTTTCCACCATGGCCACCGCCGTTGCCACCGCCATGGCCACCGCCGTTG
>NZ_JBFTRC010000379.1:0-1524 GCF_056399325.1 Allobosea sp. 01N443 | reverse complement strand
TGGGGTCGTTGAGAAAGCCGAGTTTTGGCGGGGATGTTGAGCAAGCGCCCGACGACATCGGCCACTGCCGTTTGCGGCGTGTCAGGCTGGGTATGGTCTGGCGTGGGCGCCGGCACGGAACTCGGCGAAAGGTTCGGGCGAGAGCCCGGCAATGGCGGCCAGAAGGGCGGCAGCGAGCCGCTTGAGGTTGATCGCCGCCGCGGTCAGGAAAGCCTGGATGCGCATGTTGTCGAGGCCGCGCCGAACGGCGCGCGCAAGACCGTGCCAGGTCTTGGCCTCGCCGTGGACGCCCTCGACGCGCCAGCGATGCCGTTGATAGAGGCGTTTCTCCCGCTTTCCCCATTGGAGCCGCTTGCGCCGGGCCCGCAGCAGAGACGGGTGGTTGACATTGAAGACGACGACACGGGCATGGCGCGAGGGGCTGACACAGCGCGCCCGTAGCGGGCAAGGGCCGCAATCTCTGGCACTGGCGTGAAAATACTGGAACGCCCCGCGATGGAGTTTGCCCTTGGGGCGCAGGATCTTGCCACGCGGGCAGCGGGCCAGATTATGCAAGGCATCGAATTTGAACCGCCGCGTGGGAATGACCTTGCCTGGGGGTGGTTCGGCCTTGGCCGGAACGATCCCCTCGATCTGGCGATCCTCCAGGGCCCGGAAGACCTTCGCATAGGCGTATCCGGCGTCCATCGTCGCGATCGTCATCGCCCTACCGGCTGTCGCGGCCACCGCATCGAGGCGCTCGGCGACCGCCATGCCCTCGTTCTGCTCGCCCGTCGCGACTTCGACGTCGACAATGACGCCAGCGATATCGTCGACGGCAGTATGTTGCTTATAGGCCGGCTCGAGCCGGCGGTTCCGGCCGTTGGTCGCCATGGTGGCGTCGGGATCGGTCACGCACACCTTCTTGAACTTGCCACTCTGTCGGCTCTCGCGAAGGGCGTCGTCGTCGCTGTTTGCCTCCGCGACAGCTTCGACATGGCGGACGGCGAGTGCATCCCAACTGACATGGGCGCGGATCAGCGAGGCGTCGAGATGGACGACTTCGCCGGTTGCGATCCTGGCTGCAATGCAAGCCTGGACCGAGCGTTCGAAGATCCGGCGGAAGCGTTCTGCGCCCCAACGCTGGCGAATGCGCGTCAATGACGAGTGGTCGGGCAGCGGTTCATGAAGGCCGTAGCCGACGAACCAGCGGATCGCGATGTTGACCGCAGCCTCGCGCATCAGGCGACGGTCATGAACGATGCCGAGCAGGAACCCCGCCAGCATCAGGCGGACAGCAACTTCAGGGTCGATGCCCGGCCGGCCATTGTCGAGGCAGTACAGATCGGAGAGCTCGTTTCGGAGCCAGGAAAGATCGAGCACGCCGTCAACCCGGACCAGAATATGTTCGTCAGGAATAAGCTGGCGGAGCGTGCCCGAAATGAACAGCTCCAGTTGGTCCCGTTCCTTGCGACCCAGCATGCCGGCCCCCAATCCCGATCAGGATCAAGAGAATCACGCGAAGGCAGGTTTTTCAACGACCCC
>NZ_JBFTRC010000378.1:0-1566 GCF_056399325.1 Allobosea sp. 01N443 | reverse complement strand
TCAGCCCCGAGACCGCGAACAGGAAGAGGAAGGCGGAGCGGAAGCCGAGCGTCAGCCTGGCGGCATCGCGCTTGCGGGCGGAGGTCTGTGCCTTGGAAGGTGCCATGATCGCAAACCGTCAAAAGGAGAAGCAGTCGGCAGGAAGGCGGCCGGCGGACASKGGGTCCGCCGGCCGGGAGGACACGGCTTCTAGAGCGCGAAGTTGCCGGCGGTCAGGGTGTGACTGCCCTTCAGGTTGATCTGGAAGTCGGCATCGCCGTCGGCGTCGACATTGCCCTTGACCACGGTGTAGTCGCCGTCGGCCCGGGTCTCGTAGGAGACCACCAGCTGGGCCGTGGCGGTGAAGGCCGGGCCGCTGGTCAGGGTGAAGCTCTGGTTGCCGGCGAGCGCGCCATTGGCGTCGATGCCGGASAGGTCGAGCTTATCGCCGGGCTCGAAGTCGAGGATGGTGTCGCCATCCGCCGCTTCCTTGCTCTCGAAGCGGAAGGTGTCGTTGCCCGCCCCGCCCTCCATCACGTTCACCGCSGCRCTGGCCGTGATCGTGTCGTTGCCCGMRCCGGTCGCGACGTTCTCGATGCTCCAGAGCGTGTCGCTGCCGCTGTCCGTGCTGACCGCGCTGCCGCGTCCGAGCAGGCCGTTGCCGAGATCGACCGTCAGGTTCGCCATGATCGCCGAGAGATCGAGCGTGTCGATGCCCGTGCCGCCGTCGCTGTCATCGCCGAAATAGACGTCGTTGCCGTCACCGATCGCAGCCACGAACACGTCATTGCCCGCACCCGCCACCACGGTGTCGTCGCCGGCCCCGGCCGTGATCCGGTCGTCGCCSGTGCCACCGAAGATCCGGTCGTTGCCGGCCTCGCCATCGATCAGGTCGTTGCCGGCCCCGCCAAGCAGCACGTCGTCGCCGGCCCCGCCGAAGACCACGTCACGACCCTCCCCGGCATCGACGAAGTCGTTGCCGTCGCCAGCCGAGATCGTGTCGTCGCCGCCCGCACCGATCAGGGTATCGTCGCCGCCCTGGCCGATCAGGTTGTCGGCCCCCGCCGCCCCGAGCAACACGTCCGCATCGGGCGTACCGACCAGAACCAGTCCGGCGTCCGGCTGCGTTGTCTGGCCGGTTCCGCCACCATTGCCGGTCTCGGTGCCGGTGCCGCAACTCCCGCCGCCGCCGTTCTCGGTCTCGTTGCCTGAGCCGCTGCCGCCGCCATTCTCCGTCTCGTTGCCGGTGCCGCCGCCGCCGCCGTTCTCGGTCTCGTTGCCGGAGCCGGAGCCGCCGCCATTCTCCGTCTCGTTACCTGAGCCAGAGCCGCCGCCGTTCTCGGATTCGTTGCCGGAGCTGCTGCCGCCCCCGTTCTCGGTCTCATTGCCCGAGCCGCTGCCGCTCCCGTTTCCGGAACCACCACCATTACTGCCACCGCCGCCAGTCGATCCGCCGGCTGCAGCTGGTCCGGTCACGTGCATTTCATCCTGGGCACGCATGCCAACCAGATGGTCGGAGCCGCCGCCCGTATTGAGCACGACGTGGTGGGCCGATTCGAGAGCCGTCACGTCGACCGTGTCGTCACC
>NZ_JBFTRC010000377.1:0-1601 GCF_056399325.1 Allobosea sp. 01N443 | reverse complement strand
GGGTGGAGGCTGTGTGAAAAGAGCCGAGTCGGCTAGGATTCCTGGAGGTGATGCTCCGGGAGCTTAGATGAAGCGCTTCGTTGAGAGTGAAGACCGTCGGCAGGGTGTCCTGCTTCCCGAGTATCTTGACGACTACGTGTCGGAGAACAATCCGGTTCGGGTGATCGACGTCTTCGTTGATGAATTGGACCTGGGCCAACTGGGTTTTGAAGGCGTGGTTCCCGAGGCGACGGGCCGTCCGAGCTACCATCCGGGCGTGCTGCTAAAGATCTACGTCTACGGCTACATCAACCAGGTGCAATCGAGCCGTCGGTTGGAGCGCGAGGCGCAGCGCAACATCGAGCTGATGTGGCTGACGGGACGGCTGGCGCCGGACTTCAAGACCATCGCCGACTTCAGGAAGGACAACGGCTCGGCGATCCGGGCGGCTTGCCGGCAGTTCATCACTTTGTGTCGCCGGCTGGATCTCTTCACCCACGCGATCGTGGCCATCGACGGCAGCAAGTTCAAGGCGGTGAACACGCGCGACAAGAACTTTACGCGCGCCTCGATCCAGCGTCGGATGGAGCAGGTGGAGGCCAGCATCGAGCGTTACATGTCGGCGCTGGAGACGGCCGATCGACATGATGGCGAACTGGCCCAGGCCAAGACGGTGCGGTTGAAAGACAAGATCGCCGCCCTCAAGGAGCAGATGAAAGCCTTCAAGGCCCTGGAGTCTGAGGTGCATGCCGCGCCGGACCAGCAGATATCTCTGACCGATCCGGATGCGCGGGCGATGGCCACCAACGGCAAGGGCACGGGGATGGTCGGCTACAACGTGCAGACGGCGGTGGACATCACTCACCACCTGATCGTCGCGCACGAGGTCACCAACACCGGCCACGACCGCGGTCAACTCTCGGGAATGGCCGGCCAAGCCAAGGCCGAAATGGGCGTCGAAACGCTCGACGTGCTGGCCGATCGCGGCTACTTCGCCGGCGAGGAGATCCTGGCCTGCGAGGCTATCGGCGTGACGCCCCTCATGCCCAAGCCCCTGACTTCCGGCGCCAAGGCCGACGGCCGGTTCGGCAAGCAGGACTTCGCCTACCTGCCCGAGCAGGACGTCTACCGCTGCCCATCGGGGGCGCTGCTGCCCCGCCATATGACGACGGTGGAGAAGGGCCTGACCCTGCATCGCTACTGGGACCGCGCCAGCTGTCAGAGCTGCCGCTTAAAGCCCCAGTGCACACCGAGCGTCGAGCGACGGGTCACCCGCTGGGAGCATGAGGCGGTGATCGAGGCCATGCAGGAACGGCTGGATCGCGCGCCCAAGAGCATGCGCATCCGCCGAGCCACCGTCGAACACCCCTTCGGAACCTTAAAGGCCTGGATGGGAGCGACCCACTTCAAGACCAAGTCCCTCAAAAACGTCAGTACGGAGATGAGCCTCCACGTCCTGGCCTACAATCTGAAGAGAGTGATCGCCATCCTTGGCGCTGGGCCGCTCATTCTGGCGATGCGGACCTGAACGGGTCGCCGCGACTCTCGTCCAACTTCACCCGCAGACGACGCGGCGCACACCTCAGGCATCCCAATAGCGCGTTTGCACACGGCCTCGGTGG
>NZ_JBFTRC010000376.1:0-1604 GCF_056399325.1 Allobosea sp. 01N443 | reverse complement strand
CTGGAAGGAGCATCTGAAGCCCGCGAATTATCGGCTGCGCGCGATGATCATCGACTGGCCGGGTGGGCTGCCCGGCGATGTCGCCTTCTTCCTGGCCTGGTCCTAACCGGGAGGGCGTGATCATGGATGCTCCTGTCAGCAAGGCCATGAAGCGAGAGCCTTACGAGCGCCAGTTGAAGGAATTTCATGGCGAACTGGTCAAGCTCCAGGAATGGGCCAAGCATACCGGCGCCAAGATCTGCATTATCTTCGAGGGCCGTGACGGCGCCGGTAAGGGCGGTGTCATCAAGGCGATCACGGAGCGGGTGAGCCCGCGGGTCTTCCGCGTCATCGCGCTTCCTCCGCCGACCGATCGCGAACGCTCGCAGATGTACGTCCAGCGCTATCTGCCCCATCTCCCGGCCTCCGGCGAAGTCGTGATCTTCGATCGCAGCTGGTACAACCGCGCCGGCGTCGAACGGGTGATGGGGTTCTGTACGGAGGAACAGGCTCAGGCCTTCCTGTTCGCAGTCCCGAGCGTCGAGAAAGTCATCGTCGAATCCGGCATCATCCTGCTGAAATACTGGCTTGAGGTCAGCCCGAAGGAGCAGACGCGCCGGATCGAGGAGCGCATCACCGACCCGCGCAAGATCTGGAAGCTGTCGCCTATGGATCTGAAATCCTATGGCCGCTGGAATGACTATTCCCGTGCCCGCGACGACATGTTCCGGGCAAGTGATACGAGCTGGGCGCCCTGGTTTGCCGTCCATTCCGACGACAAGCGCCGCGCCCGGCTGAACATCATCTCTCATATCCTGTCCTCGATCCCCTACGAGGCGCCGCCGCGCGAGAAGATCAAGCTGCCGAAGCGCCAGAAACTGGACGACCACCAGGAAACGAGTTTCGCGAGGCACTGGGTCGCGGAAACCTGCTGAAACGCAACGAAGTGAGGCAGCCACCGGGAGGCCATATTGCAACGCTCTGAGGTAGCACTGGACGTTCGATTTCGCGCGGGGGGCGAGATCCCGACGGCGACGCTGCACGCCGGCCGGCATCGATACCTGATCCTTTGTGGCGTCTTCGCGCTGGCGGTGATCTCCGGCCTTCTCCTCAATCTCGTCCTCGGCTCCGGACCGGACGAAGTGTTGAATAGTACCAAGTACTTAGACATCGTCGCTCGTCGGCCCACAGCCTGGGAACAATATGGCTGGTCGATCGCAGGCATCTCGATCGCCTTTTTCCTGCAAGCGTTGCTGATCCTCCTGTTCCTGTTCGAACGCCAACGACGCGCCGTGGCCGAGCAGGAGGCAAGTCAGTTCATTTCGGAAGCCATGACGGTCAATCGGCGGATTTCGCTGGGAGAAATGTCCGCGTACATAGCGCACGAACTCAAGCAACCGCTCAGCGCAATCCTCATCAATACTGAAGCGGCCGAGATCATCCTCAAGAATGCGGCCCCCAGCATCGCGGAGCTTCAGGACATTGTCGCGGACATCAAACGGGACGAAATGCGCGCGGTCGAGATCATCGACCGCGTGCGGAACATGATCCGACTCGCGCCATCGCCTGCTCAGACGATCGATCTGAATCGCTGCATCCGCGATACATTCCGGCTCGTATCCAGC
>NZ_JBFTRC010000375.1:0-1623 GCF_056399325.1 Allobosea sp. 01N443 | reverse complement strand
GGCAGTGCCGGCCTGGTCGCCATAGGCGCTGGCGAACGGATCGGCCTCGTCCCCGGGCGCACCATTGGCGGGATCGCCATCCGTGCGGATCTGGTACTGGCTGACGATGATGCGGTCGCCAGCCTCGAGATCGAGGATCTGGTGGATCAGGTCGCGGTCATCCTCGTCATAGGGCACGTCGAACGAGAAGCAGTCGTTGCCGGCACCGCCGGTCAGCGTCACTGCGTCGGCACCGATGGTGAAGTGGTCGTCGCCGCTGCCGCCGATCACCGCCTCGATATTGGAGAAGCTGTCCGCGCCGATCTCGACGCTGACCGCCTTGCCCTCGACCAGGTTGATGTCGATGCATTGCGTCGCCTGGGAGTAATCCAGCGTGTCGCTGCCGTTGCCGCCATCATAGCAATCGGCCGCGGCATCGAGCGTGCCGATGATCACGTCGTTGCCGGCGCCGGCCTTGACGAGATCCTCACCGGTACCGCCATCGAGCGTATCGTCGCCAGCATCTCCGGCGATCTGGTCGTTACCAGCTCCGCCCATGACCACGTCGTCGCCGTCATCGCCCTCGAGCCGGTCGTTGCCGGCCCCGCCATCGATGACATCATCGCCCGCGTCGCCCTCGATCYGGTCGTCACCAGCCTCGCCGAAGAGCCGGTCATTGCCGGCATTGCCCTCGACCCGGTCGTCGCCGGCGCCGGCGAAGACGATGTCGTCATCCGCGTCGCCCTCGATCCGGTCGCGCCCGTCGCCGCCGAAGACGATGTCGTCACCGGTCCCGCCATGGATCTGGTCGTCGCCGCTGCCGCCCGCGAGGTGATCGTCGCCGGAACCGCCGTCGAGCACATCGTCACCGTCGTCGCCGGAGAGCGTGTCGTCGCCATCCTCGCCGAAGAGCCGGTCATCGCCGCCGCCGCCGGCCGCTGCATCGTCGCCCGCGCCGAGCTGGGCCGTGTCCTGGCCGGCGCMGAACTGGACGATGTCGACATGAGCGCCACCGGTCACAACATTGTTGCCGTTGCCGGTGCGGACGCTGTTGGTGCCATCGCCGGTGAAGATCGTGTTGTCGCCTTCGCCGCCGTCGATCCAGTCGTCGCCGGCGCCGCCGTCGAGGATGTCGTCGCCGTCCTCACCATAGACCTGGTCATTGCCGGCGCCGCCCATGACGTGATCGTCGCCGGCATCGCCATGAACTTCATCATTCCCGGCGCCGCCATCCACGGTGTCGTCGCCCTCATCGCCATGGGCGACGTCGTTGCCGGCATCCCCGGCGATCTGGTCGTTGCCCTCGCCGCCAGAGATCTGGTCGTTGCCGTCACCGCCGGAGAGCTGGTCGTTGCCCTTGCCGCCGATGATGATGTCATTGCCGGCCTCGCCATAGATGATGTCGTCGCCATCCTCGCCGAAGAGCTGGTCGTCGCCGTCATCGCCATAGATCGTGTCGTTGCCGTCGCCGCCATAGACGATGTCGTTGCCGCGCCCGGCATAGATCAGGTCATGGCCGGCGCCGCCGCGGATGAAGTCGTTGCCGGCGCCGCCATGCAGGATGTCGGAGCCGCCGCGGCCGTCGATCACGTCATTGCCGTCGCGCCCGTCGATCAGGTCGGCGCATTCCGTCCCGGTCAGGCT
>NZ_JBFTRC010000374.1:0-1641 GCF_056399325.1 Allobosea sp. 01N443 | reverse complement strand
GCGGATTGTGCTGCCAGTGCGTCACGCGATCGCGGTTGATATTGATGTTGTTGTTGTTCCAGTTGATGTTGCCGCCCCAATAGCCGCCGGTCGCCCAGCGTCCGAGCGCGTAGGCGGTGCCGAAGGCGAGACCGGTCGCAACGACGCCGGCCGCTATGTAGCCCGTGTAGGGAAAGTAGTAGGGCGGATATTCCGGATAGGGCCAGGAGCCGTAGACGACGCTGGGCTCATAGTACGGCACATAGATGGTGTCCGGTGCCGTCGGCGCGATCGCGATGGTCTGCCTTGCGCCCTCCTGCTGCACGGTCACCGTCTGCTGCGTACCCGAGGTGAGCTTCTTGTTCTCGTAGGCCCGCGACCYCATCCGCTGGACAGCGTCCATGACGTCGGTTTCCTGAGCGAGAACTGCATCGCCGAGCTTCCGCGTCCAGTCCAGGTTCTTGCTCATCATCTCCAGCACAGACGGCGTGGCGACCAATGCCTTGACGCTATCGTCCCAGGCCTGTTTCTCCGCGGCGGCCTTGAGTGCGTCTCCCTTGTGCTTCTTGTTCTCGGCAGCCCAGCGCTGGGCCTGTACGACTTCGAGCGGATAGGTCGAGGCCATCAGCACCTGAGCCAGCAGGGTGTCCGGATAGAGCGCCACGGGAGCGAGGAGCGCGTCGAGCTGCGCTGTCGCGAGCAGGGCCTGATCGACCGGCAGGGCCGCGGGCGTCACTGCCGCGCCCGGCGAAGGAGCGGGCGCCTGCGCTTGTGCGAAGGATTGAAGGGGGGGCGCCAAGGCCAACACGCCCGCCAGCACGAACTGGAGAATCATCGCACGCTCCCGATTTCCGCTCCTTCGGGGCGCTCGCACCTCGGAAGGGCATGCTGCCGGAATGTCGAGACCAGTATCAGGACAGCCCCGGATACCGAATTCGAGCCGTTGCTAGCGCAGGTTGCTTGGGGCGGTGCCATGGGTGCGCTCCCACTCTCGCAGCGCCTCGAACGCTTCCTTGTTCGCGCGGCCCTCCTCCATGGCTTTCGTCAATAGGCCGCTCTGCTTCATCATCTGGTTCTCGTAGATGAAATCCCACATGCAGCCATTGATCTTGTTGCATGAGTTCGCTGTTCCGACGGTCTGCGCGGTAGCTGATGCGACAAGAACCGCGGCGGCCATTACGACGGACGCTGCAAGGGTGATCAGCCTGCTCATCATCAAAGCCTCCACGCTCAATTCGCGACTAACCCACGCAGGACATCGCAATGCGTTCCGACCTACCCCGTGAATTCTAGCGAATTCCTGCCAACAAGAACCTGTCCCTAAGGACAATACGCCGACGCCCCCCGATGTGCTGTTCTCAGCCTGGGGTTTTCTGCGCCAGATGGCGCGGGCGCGGCCACGCCCGCAGGCGGTCGCCGACCGGGAGGGATTCGGAAATGTCCAGTGCTGCCAAAGATGCGCGGTCGATCGACCATTTCTTCTCCGCGCCGTCCGGACGCCATGATCGGTGGCGGGACCTTCATTCCATCGCAAGGTCCTGGGCCAAAGGAGACGCAAAGCGGGGCGCCGTCGAGCAGGCCCTCGATGACCTCGGCGTGCTCGAGGAGTTCCATGCCTTTCCCGGCACGGAGCTGATCGCGGCGCTGCGCGAACGTCTCAGG
>NZ_JBFTRC010000373.1:0-1747 GCF_056399325.1 Allobosea sp. 01N443 | reverse complement strand
CCTGGCGCGACCGCCCGCCTACTCCATCTCTSCCGGCTTGGCCTGGAGGGGGATGTGCCCGACCATTCCACCTTCTCGAAGAACCGGCACGGTCGCTTCCGCGACAGCGATCTGCTGCGCGAGGTCTTCGAGACGACGGTTCGACGCTGCATGGCGGAAGGGCTGGTCGGTGGCGAGGGATTTGCGGTCGACGCCAGCCTGATCAAGGCCGATGCCAATCGCCASAACGGCGTGCCCGGCAAGGATGGGCTGGCGCCYGAGGCCGCCAACCATGCGGTGCGCGAGTATCTGGCCGTGTGTTGGACGAWGCGGCCTTCGGCGCGGCGACGCCGGTCGTGCCCAAGTTCCTCTCGCCAGCTGACCCTGCCGCACGCTGGACGGCTGCCCATGGCGGGCAAGCCTTCTTCGCCTATGCGACMAACTATCTGATCGACCTGAAGCACGCCGTCATCATGGATGTGGAGGCGACCACGGCTGTGCGGCAGGCCGAGGTCGGCGCCGCGCGGACCATGATCGAGCGCACCCAGGACAGGYTCGGCACCTGGCCCGAGAAGCTGGTCGCGGACGCAGCCTATGGCTCAGCCGACAATCTCGCCTGGCTGGTGCACGAGCGCGGGATCGAGCCRCATGTTCCCGTGTTCGACAAATCCCAGCGTCGGGACGGCACCTTCAGCCGATCCGACTTCGCCTATGATCATGATCGCGATCTCTACATCTGCCCGGGCGGCAAGGAGCTTCGGCAGTTTCGCCGCCCCTTCGCGGTGCCGCGCGACGGCATCGATCGTGAAGGCCTCATGCGCTACAGAGCCGTCAAGCGCGACTGCGATGCCTGTTCCCTGAAGCCGCGCTGCTGTCCGAAAGAACCTGCCCGCAAGCTTCTGCGCTCCATCCACGAGGGCGCCCGCGACATGGCGCGCGACATCGCTGCCACCGATGCCTACGTCACCTCGCGACGCGAACGGAAGAAGGTCGAGATGCTGTTCGCGCACCTGAAGCGCATCCTCAAACTCGACCGCTTGAGACTGCGAGGACCATGCGGTGCCCGCGATGAGTTCCTCCTCGCAGCCACTGCCCATAACCTCAGGAAAATGGCGAAGCTGATGCCGGTGGGAGCGCCGCCACGGGCGGCATGAGGGCGAAGGCCTCTCTCACAAAGCCACCCAGCCTCAATCGATAGTCTACCCAGCGCCGACTTCTTCAACACAATCGACCCATCTGAGACATTGGAAGATCGGCGTCTGACGACCGGAGTTGGCCCCATTGCCGACATCTGAGGGTCCGCTTGCAGGCACATGACTGAAGGCAATGTAAGGACGCCGGGTTTGCCAGATTCGCAAAGGCCCGCCCCGGCTCGGAACCAATCGTAAGACCCTGCGTGTGAAGTGTCGGCAGGGGCCGCGCCTACCAGGTGACGCGCAGGCCGAGATTGCCCTTGATGCCGCGGCGATCGTCGCCGCCGAGATTGCTGGTGTAGCTCGCCGCCGCGTAGACGCCGACGTTCGGCATCACTTGGGCCGCAACGCCGCCGCCGAGTTCCAGCGAGGTGGATCCGAAGCCGGTTGTAATCGGCGTGACGTTGAAGGTCGTCGTGTCGCTGGCGGAAAACGTGCGCCAGACATTGGCGAGGAGATAGGGTTTCAGCGTCATCCCGCCCATCACCCAATCGCCGGTAAGCCGAGCGCCGATCCGGCCGGTCAGAGCATCGTCGGGCGAAAAGCGAACCGCAGAGAAGCGATCGCGCTCCGTT
>NZ_JBFTRC010000372.1:0-1805 GCF_056399325.1 Allobosea sp. 01N443 | reverse complement strand
TGTCCGGATGCTGCGCCTTGAATGCCGGCAGGCGCGGAATCAGGAAGCGCAGCGCGAAGGTCGGCAGCACGTTGATGGTCAATCCGTATGCGTTCTGATCTTGGCGAAGGCGCGCGAGCAGCGTCCGCATCCGATCGAATGAGTGGCGCAACTCGACGAAGATCGCTTCGCCGCTCGACGTCAGCTGGATTGACGGCTTGGTGCGCAGGAACAGCRGAAAGCCAAGTTCCGCCTGCAGCAAGGACAAGGCGCGGCTGACGGCGCTTTGCGTGACGCCGAGTTCCGATGCCGCGCGTGTCATACTGCCGAGACGCGCCGTCGCCTCGAAGCTGCGCAGACCGTTCAGGGATGGGAAGTCAGGCATCTGACTCCATTGACATGATATTTAATCATGTCAATGGAGTCGTTCTCATAAGGCGCGTGCGACTCAAGCCTCCAGCAGGTATTGTCACGGCGTAGCGGAATTGTTGCGCCTCGATCGGGTTGGTCGGTTCCAGCATGAGTGCGCGTCATCGGCACGTAACCGCTGTACGCCGCTTACTCACGGCTTCGGTCAGAACTCCGGCCAGCGCACTCGTACGTGTGCTTCTGGGCAACTCGCCAATGTCTGCAAATGGCGCGGGCCGGAACTCGGCGCTTCTGACGCCGAACGACCGAGACGTGTGGAAATCAGAGTTCGCCAAGCGGCGAGGCGCTGCCTTTGGACTGTTTCTACGCCTAAGCGGGCGCCTTAGCCCGGGACGAAGCGGTTAAGCTTCTGCCTCTCCGGGGCTGATGCACTCTTTAATCGCCTGGGAAAAGGCGATGATCGTTGCCTCTCGGTCTTCGGCGCACATAGCTCGGAACAGATTCAGGAAGTCATCGGTGCCGATCTGCATAACAACCTTTGAATTGCCCCCTCCGGAAGCCATAACCCCGCGAACGGTGACACCACTCCGCCTTTGGCCATCCGGGCTTTTGCCAACCCAGGCACCGTGAGCGATCTCAACATTGCCTTCGTATTGCCAGCGGCCGCCGCCCTGTAGAGGCGCCCTCCAAAGCTGGCTGCGTTCACTCATGGTAGTTCCTCGATTTCTATCGGTCGGAAGCCCTGAGCCTGCGCGAGCACGGCCAACGCTCTTCTGTAGCTGGGCGCCTTTTACGTTGCTGCAGCCAGAACATCCACGGCTGCCGCGCTCCGGCATCAACAGTGAAGCCCGCCCAGCGGAACGTCCGCTTTGCGGCTGGATCTCAACCTGGCGCTTCTCGTACGCAGCTAGTCGCGCATAACGGAATGGCTCGAAGCAGCGCAGCCACATCATTGGTAGGATAGTTGCGGATGCGGCGCCCCAAGGGGAATTGCCATGCATGTCGAAACTCAAAGCCAACGGCAGCGGCAGGTTTGGAACACCGGTCGCATTATTGGACCCAGGCCGCCTCTGAAGCCGAGACACATTTGGGCCACCCGCACCCGGCTCCAGCATGACGGCCGGATCCGCGATTTGGCGATGTTCAATCTCGCAATCGATAGCAAACTGCGCGGATGCGATCTCGTTCGCCTCCGCGTGGCTGATGTCGTGCTTGGGGGCCTTCGAGCCTGGCATCCTCCCGCTTCGTTCGCCCCATTGGAAAGCTTGCCCCAATCAGGATTTCGTGGCGGCGAGGTCGCCCCCGATAACAAGGAGGGGTTGAGCTCGGGCTTTCACGGCTCGGACGAGTTCGCAGCCGGATTCCGGCTCAAGTGAAAGCAGCCCTGAAATGCAAAATGCCCGCCGTGAGGCGGGCATTCGCTCTTCGACCGAAGCTCAAGGGGAGGGAATCATGAG
>NZ_JBFTRC010000371.1:0-1815 GCF_056399325.1 Allobosea sp. 01N443 | reverse complement strand
GGTCCTACGCAAGGCCTGGGCGCTCGTGACGCTGGCGAAACGCCGCGCGCAGGAGGACGAAGCGTGGGATGGGCTGGAGGTCTTCGACATGCTCGGCGGCTGGCAGGGCACAGGCGCGAGGCGCCGTAATAGCGAGCGACGTGCGAACAGGAAACAGCCGCAGCGCCAGACGTCATGAGCCCAGGTCGGGCTCGGGATTCCAGGTTTCCATCGCGGTGGCGAACCGAATGCGGATGCGGCCGCTGAACCGGCAGTTGGACAGAAACATGTGAGGATGCCGCGACGTTCGGCTCGTCACGGCGCTACGGGAATGACAAAGGCTACTCTGTCACTTCAGGAGATTCGCCTTGTCTGCCCCTGCCCCTTCCTTCGCCTGGTCCCATCTCGCCGGGCGCGAAGTCTCGACCTCGTCGGAAGAGTGGCGGCACGAATGCGAGATCGCCTATCTGCTGGCGATGCCGACCGCGAAGCGCAACACCTTCCTCGATGGCGTTCCCGGCTCGACCGATCGCGAAGAGCGCGGCATCAAGGGCGTCCGCGGCGAGGCGGCGGTGGCCAAGCTTCGCGCCGAAATCATCCGCCTGCACGGTCTCAAGAACAAGACCTAAAGCATCGGCCCGAAAAGTGGATTGCGGTTTTCGGGAAAGCCGAAGCAATCACAGATCGTTAGATCACGCCGCATTTGGACGAAATCGTCAAAATGCAGAAAACATGATCGACACCAATGGTTCAGGGCATGCTCAGTGCGAAAGACCGTTGCCGCTTGTTCGCAGCATGCTCGGGCGGCGCGGCCCGTCGCCGCTCGTCTCAGCCGTCATTCGACGAGTTGAGATCCTCGGTCTTCAGCGTGTCATCGCCGACGAGGCCCGCGGCCTGGCGCAGCGCGTCGTTGACGCGGTCCTGCCAGCCTGGTCCGCCGCTCTGGAAATGATCGAGGACATCGCGGTCGATCCGCAGCGTCACCATCTCCTTGGCGCCGGGAAGCGCCGGCCGCTTCTCGATCACGGGTGGCGCTTTCGGCGCGGCCGGCTTGAACAGGGCTTCGGCCTGGTCGCGGGCGCTGGTCGGCCGGCGCGGTCTGTCGTGGTTCATGATGCGTCCCTGCTCTTGCTGCGGGCTTTCCTGACGACGTCAGGCTCGTTGGTCAATCGCTCGCGGCGTTCCGTCTTCTCTGCCGTGCTTGCGTCCATCTCGCTCATGGCGTGGTCCGCCGCGCGTGCGGCGCGGGCCCGCACCGTGCTGGCGCTGACCTTGAGCGAGGCATGTGACGCTGTCGGGACAGTTGTGGGCACAAAGCCCTTCCGCAGCCGCACGCCGGCCCCCTCGCCATTCTCGGCGATGAAGATGACGCCGGCTTCGGACAAGGCGGCCTGCATCTTCTCGACGCTGCTCATCCTTGCATCCTGRCCCGCCTCGAAACGGTTGACGGTATTGACGCCGACACCGGCCTTCTGCGCCAGCTCGGGCATGCTCCAGTTCAGGGCCGCACGGGCCATTCGGCATTGATATGATTTCATATGGTGATATTATCACCATATACGATTATTATCAAGTATGTTTGATGAGTGCACTCGCAGCCGGGTCTCTGGTTGGAAGGAACACCGTCGAAAAACAGGGAGCGCCCCGCAGCGCGCTCCCTTCTGCGTCAGTCCGTCTGTGTCCGAACCTGCCAGGCCATCGGACTTCCCGTGCCAGCATCGGCTGTCCCGAAAACCGGAAACCACTTTTCGGGCCGATGAACCTTTGCTGCCGGCATCGGCTGGCCCGAAAACCGGAAACCACTTTTCGGGCCGATGCCTTAGATAAACAGCGGAT
>NZ_JBFTRC010000370.1:0-1861 GCF_056399325.1 Allobosea sp. 01N443 | reverse complement strand
GCCGAGACCTTGTCGGCGAAGGCAGCGCAGAAGCGCTCATAGAGACCACGCTGCACATAGATCCGGTTGGCGGCGAGGCAGTCCTGGCCGGACGTCGCGAACTTGGCATCGATGGCGATCGCAACAGCCCGGTCGAGATCGGCATCGTCGAAGACGATCAGCGGCGCATGGCCGCCGAGCTCCATGACCACGCGCTTGACGGTTGCCGCAGCGTTGCGGGCGACGATCCGGCCGATCTCGGTCGAGCCGGTGAAGCTGACGGCACGCACGCGAGCATCGGCGCAATAGGTTTCTGCGATCGGCGCGGCGTCGCCGGTAACGATGTTGAAGACGCCAGCCGGCAGCCCGGCGCGGTCGGCGACCTCCGCCAGTGCCAGTGCCGACAGTGGCGTGTGCGACGAGGGATGAGCGACGACGGTGCAGCCGGCGGCGAGGGCTGCCGCGGCCTTGCGCGTCAGCATGGCGGACGGGAAGTTCCACGGGGTGAGCAAGGCTGCAACACCAACCGGCTCGCGCGACAGCGACATCTGCGCACCCGGCAAATGGCTGGTCACGCTCTCGACATTCACGCGCAGCGCTTCCTCCGCGTAATAGGTGATGAAGTCGGCGGCGTAGGCGATCTCGCCGCGCGCTTCCGCCAGCGGCTTGCCCTGTTCAAGCGTCATCAGAAGCGCGAGATCCTCGGCTGCCGCAAACATCTCGGCATGCCAGCGCCGCAGCAGTGCTGCGCGCGCCTGCGGCAGCAGCGCTTTCCAGGTCGGGAAGGCAGCATGCGCCGCCTCGATAGCCTGCGTCGCTTCAGCCGCTCCGAGCGCTGCGACCTGCGCGACGTGGGCGCCCGTCGCGGGGTCGCTCACCGGGAAGGTCTTGCCGTCGCGAGCAGCGGTCCAGCGCCCGTCGATATAGGCGAGCTGCCGTAGCAGGCGGCGATCGGCGAGGCGCGACAGTCCGGGATGCTCGGCAGGCTTGGCGATTGCAGTTTCCCGCCTTGCCGTGCTCGTCATTGCGTTCATGACCATCCTCCCTCAGTTGACGACGAGGTTAGGTGAAGGACTGGCGAGACTGTCTTCGAAGTCTCGGTTTCGCGCCGAGAAAGTCTCGGAAGTTCAGGCCGGCGCCGATAGAGTGTCGGCGCCGGCTCAGCCCAGCACCGAGGCCAAGAATTCGCGTGTGCGAGGCTGCTCGGGCGCGCTGAAGATGCGCTCCGGCTCCCCCTGTTCGCAGATGCGCCCCTTGTCGAAGAAGCAGACCCTATCGGAGACCTCGCGCGCGAAGCGCATTTCGTGGGTGACCAGCAGCATGGTGAGGTCGTGTTCGCTGGCGAGGCCGCGGATGACGGAGAGAACCTCGCCGACGAGTTGCGGGTCGAGTGCCGAGGTCGGCTCGTCGAAGAGCAGCACACGGGGACGCATGGCCAGCGCGCGGGCAATGGCGACGCGCTGCTGCTGGCCGCCGGAGAGCTGTGCGGGATAATGGTCCTTCTTGTCGGCGAGCCCGACCATGGCGAGCAGGTCGACGGCCCGGCATTCGGCCTCGCCGCGCGGCAGGCCGAGCACGCGCACTGGCGCTTCGACGACGTTGCGAAGAACGGTCATATGCGGGAACAGGTTGAAGCTCTGGAAGACCATACCGACATGACTGCGGATCTGGCGCAGATGCCCGTCCGACGCCTTGAATGGTCCGCCGGCTTTCGGCTCGTGATAGGGCATGCCTGCAAGCGTCAGCCGGCCCTCCTGGAACGGCTCCAGCGTCATCAGGATGCGCAGCACCGTCGATTTGCCCGAGCCCGACGGGCCGATCAGCGTGACCTTCTCCCCACGGGCGACGCTGAAGTTGAAGTCGTCGAGCACGGTCAAGGCTC
>NZ_JBFTRC010000369.1:0-1879 GCF_056399325.1 Allobosea sp. 01N443 | reverse complement strand
TTCTGGATCGACTCTGGAAGCCGGCGCTGGAGAGCCTGCAGGTCGCGGTCTGGGGCACGCTGCTCGGCGTCGTCATCGCGCTGCCGATCTGCTTCTTTGCGGCCCGTAATCTAAGCCCGAGCCCGGTCGTCTATCACGCCACGCGCCAGGTGCTGAACTGCATGCGCGGCATCAACGAGATCATCCTGGCGCTGATCTTCGTCGCCGCCATCGGCCTTGGCCCCTTCGCGGGCGTTCTGGCCCTTGCGATCCACGGGGCCGGCATGCTCGGCAAGTTCTTCGCCGAGGCGATGGAAGATATCGACGAGGGACCGCTGGAGGCTTTCCGCTCGGCCGGCGTCGGGCCCTTCCAGACCTTCTTCTTCGGCGTCCTGCCGCAGGTGCTGCCGACCTGGCTGGGCACGGTGTTCTACCGGCTGGAAACCAATGTCCGGCAGTCGACCGTGCTCGGCATGGTGGGCGCCGGCGGCATCGGCTTCGAGCTCGTCTCCTCCATGAAGCTCTTCAAGTACCAGGATACCGCGACCTGCATCCTGATGATCCTGGCGATGGTGCTTGCGGCCGATCTCATCTCATCGCGTGTCCGGGCCATGATCCGCTAACGCCCTTCGACCGTGGCGCCCCTCGCCACGGTCAACTGACCTTCCCGGCGCGGGCCGCCCGCGCTCCCCCCTGCCTCGACCAGCCCATGTCGCTGAAGCGCCAAGTCCGCTTCTCGAAAGGAAGACCCATGCTCACGCGAGCCCCTAACATCGTGGCCGCCAATGGCCGCAGCTATCGCCTGCCGGAGGTTCCGACCGTCGTGGTCTGCATCGACGGCTCCGAGCCCGGCTATATCGAGGCGGCCATCGCCAGGGGACTGGCGCCCAATCTCGACCGCCTGCTGCGCGCCGGCTCCTACCGGCTGGCGCGCTCGGTGATCCCGAGCTTCACCAATCCGAACAACATCTCGATCATCACCGGACAGCCGCCGGCAGTCCACGGCATCGCGGGCAACTATTTCTACGATCGGGCGGCCGGCGAAGAGGTGATGATGAACGATGTGCGCTTCATGCGCACCGGCACCATCATGCAGGCCTTTGAGGAGGCCGGCGCCAAGGTTGCCGTCGTCACCGCCAAGGACAAGCTTCGCACCCTGCTCGGCAAGGGCCTGGATCCGAAGAGCGGCCGCTCGATCGCCTTCTCCTCGGAAAAGGCCGACAAGGCGACGCTGGCCGAGAACGGCATCGAGAACTTGCTCTCCTTCGTCGGCAAGCCCCTGCCGGAGGTCTACTCGGCCGATCTCTCGGAGTTCGTCTTCGCAGCGGGCGTGAAGCTGATCAGGACGTTCCGGCCGGACGTCATGTATCTCTCGACGACCGACTATATCCAGCACAAGGCCGCACCGGACAGCGAGGTAGCCAACGCCTTCTATGCGATGATGGATCGCTATATCGGCGAACTCGATGCGCTCGGCTGCGTGCTGGCGCTCACCGCCGATCACGGCATGAACGATAAGCACCTCGCCTCGGGCGAGCCCGATGTGCTCTATCTCCAGGATTGGGTCGACGCGCGATGCGGCGCCGGCCAGGCGCGCGTGATCCTGCCGATCACCGACCCCTATGTCGCCCATCACGGCGCGCTCGGCTCCTTCGCTACCATCTATCTGTCGGAGGGAACGGACGGCCGGGCGCTCATCGCCGAGCTCGCAGCCACCAACGGCGTGGAGGTCGTGCTGGACAGCGGCGCTGCCTGCGCCCGCTTCTCGCTCCCGGCCGACCGGATCGGCGACATCGTGGTGATCTCGACCCGCCACAAGGTGCTCGGGACCAGCGCCGCGCGGCACGACCTGGCGGGTTTGACCGAGCCGTTGCGCTCGCATGGCGGCCTGACCGAGCAG
>NZ_JBFTRC010000368.1:0-1896 GCF_056399325.1 Allobosea sp. 01N443 | reverse complement strand
GACCTGGCTCGCCTGGACGACGGCCGAGGTGGAAAGGCTCGGCCTGACCGTCACGCCGTCGGTCGGCAACTTCATCCTGATCCATTTCCCAAAAACCTCCGGCAAGACGGCGAAGGAGGCTGACGCCTTCCTGAGCCAGCGTGGGCTGATCCTGCGCAGCGTCGGGGCCTATGGCCTGCCGGACGCGCTGCGCATGACAATCGGCTCCGAGGAGGCGAACCGCCTCGTCGTTGCGGCGCTTGGCGACTTCCTGGCCGGCAAGCAATGACGGCGACGACCGAGAGCTTTGCTCCGCGGCGTGAGGAGCCGATCTTCGGCTGCCTCGCGATCATCGGCATCGGGCTGATCGGCTCGTCGATCGCCCATGCGGCCAAGGATCTCAATCTGGCCGGGCGCATCGTCCTGAGCGACCGGGACGAGGGCGTGCGGGCCCGCGCCCGCGAGCTCGATCTCGGCCATGAGGTGGCGGAGACCGTGCAGGCCGCCGTGGCCGATGCCGATCTGGTCATTCTCTGCGTGCCCGTCGGCGCCTGCGGTGCGGTCGCAGGTGAGATCGCGTCTGCCCTGAAGCAGGGCGCGATCGTCTCGGATGTCGGCTCGGTCAAGAACGCGGTGGTCGAGGCTGTCGCGCCGCATCTGCCAGCGGGCGTGCATTTCGTCCCGGCCCATCCGGTTGCGGGCACAGAGAATTCCGGCCCGGATGCGGGCTTTGCCAGCCTCTTCCTGAATCGCTGGTGCATCCTCACTCCGCCGGACGGCAGCGATGACGGCGCGGTTTCGCGCACCCGGCATTTCTGGGAGGGCATGGGCGCCCTGGTCGAGGTGATGAGTGCGCAGCATCATGATCTCGTGCTTGCCGTCACCAGCCATCTGCCGCACCTGATCGCCTACAATATCGTCGGCACGGCCGAGGATCTCGAGGCGGTGACCCAGTCCGAGGTGATCAAGTTCTCGGCCGGCGGCTTTCGCGATTTCACCCGCATCGCGGCATCCGACCCGACGATGTGGCGCGACGTCTTCCTGCACAACAAGGAAGCGGTTCTGGAGATGCTGGGGCGCTTCAGCGAAGACCTTTCGGTGCTGACCCGCGCCATTCGCTTCGGCGATGGCGAGACCCTGCACAAGCATTTCACCCGCACCCGCGCCATCCGCCGTGGCATCGTCGCGCTCGGCCAGGAAAAGCCCGAAACGGAAAAGCTGCGCAAATCGTGAGAAGACGGGGCATGTTCTGCTCCGTTCGTCTTGCCAAGATTGGGCAGGGCTGGTAGAGCCCCACCCGTCGCCGCAATAGCTCAGCTGGTAGAGCACCTCATTCGTAATGAGGGGGTCGGGGGTTCGAATCCCTCTTGCGGCACCATCCAACCCCTTGAGGTTGTCGATTTTCCTAGATAATTCCGGCCTGAAGTCGCGCAGACTTGGAAGTTTCGCTTGGCGAGATCGATCGCCACGGCTCCTCCTTCCAACGCGCCTTCATGGCGCTCGCGGGCACCTTACGGTGCCGGCCGGAGGGGGGCATCCACCCCATCAGTTCACAGTGCAGGCCGCCGCTCGAGACCAAGCGCCCACGGCTCCTAGGCTCGAACCAATTCTCTGCGGCMAATAAGTCAAGTAGTCAGTTCTGGGGCACAACGGTTAGCGGTCGGCCATACGGATTTCCTGCCCCGTAGGGGTTGTTGATGCTGTCAGACGAATACGGGCTGCCGTATCGTCCGTAAGGATTGCTCGTGCTGTCTGGATCGTATGGATTCGCGCTGAGGCGACCTCGATAGTTACCGTCTTGGTCATAGAGCTTCGGCGCGTTTGTTGCGTAAGGGTTCTTTGCTGACTCGTTGCTGTAAGGCGAGCCGTAGCGGCCGTAGGGGTTGTTCAAGCTGTCCGGATTGTACGGGTTACCGG
>NZ_JBFTRC010000367.1:0-1913 GCF_056399325.1 Allobosea sp. 01N443 | reverse complement strand
TTGATGCCCAGCGCGATAATGGCCGTCGGCGTCGGGTCGAGCCGCACGCCCAGGAGCGGCAATGCGAAATAGATGAAATAGATCTGCACCAGGAAGGGCGTGTTCCGGATCAGCTCGACGAAAGCCATCACCAGCCAGCGCACCTGTTTGATCCGCGAGTCGCGCAGCACAACACCGCCGATGCCGATGACGATGGCCAGCACCATGCCGCCGAGCGCCAGGAACAGCGTTCCCAGACAGGCGGTCAGAAGGCTCGGCAACCCATCCAGTACAGGCGTGAAATCAAGCTTGTAGTTCATGGCGCTTCCCTGAGCGGCCGACCTTCTGAGTGGGTCGATCCGGTTCCCGTCTTTGGCGGTAGCGCCTCTGGGTGGGCGCCTTGAGTATGAGCGATCGTTCGGCTTGCGCGATCGCCTGTCGATGTTAAATGTACGAAACGGTTCAATTGGTCAAGTCAATTGAACTGAACGGTTCATTTACAGCCGCACAGTCGGCGCCGGGGTCTGTCCATGCTTGGAAGCCGCAAGACGAATGAGATGCCGGCCTCGCCGGCGCGGCCGGCTGGCACGCGAAAATCCGCGAGCTGGACCCAGGACCCCGACGGCGTTCGCCGCAATATCCTGGCGGTCGCGCGTGACGAGTTCGTCGAGAATGGGCTGAGTGGTGCGAGGGTCGACGAGATCGCGGCGAAGACCTCCACCAGCAAGCGGATGATCTACTATTATTTCGGCGACAAGGAGGGACTCTACCGGGCCGTGCTCGAGGAGGCCTATGCCCGGATCCGCAATTTCGAGCGCAGCCTCGATCTGGCTGCCCTGCCCCCGCGCGAAGCGATCGTGTCGCTGACGGGTTTCACCTTCGACTATCACGCCGACAATCCGGATTTCGTCCRCCTCGTCATGGTCGAGAACATCCACCATGCCCGGCATCTCCAGAGCTCTCCCAAGATCGCGGATCTCAACCTCTCGGTCATCGACATGATCGGCGAGGTCTATGAGCGCGGACTGCGCGAGGGAGTGTTTCGGGAGGGTCTCGACCCGATCGACATCCATCTGACGATCAGCGCGCTGAGTTTCTACAATGTCTCCAACCGGGCCAGCATCCAGCAGGTCTTCGGGCACGACATGGGGGCGCCGGAAGCCCGCGAGCGCCGACGGCTCAGCGCGATCGAGACCGTGCTTCGCATGCTCTGCCGCTGACCGCATGGCGCGCAGGGATCAGCTGGGCCCGACCAGGCCGGCCATGGCCTGGATCGCCAGTTCGTAACCGGCTGCGCCGAAGCCGATCAGGATGCCGGTCGCCGTCCGGGAGATCAGCGAATTGTGGTAGATGCTCTCTCGGGCATGCACGTTGGAAATGTGCAGCTCGATCTTCGGACCGTCGAACATCTTGAGGGCATCGAGCAACGCGATTGAGGTGAAGGTGTAGCCGGCCGGATTGATGATGATCCCGCACGCCTCGATGCGGGCCTGATGCACGCTCTCCACCAGCTCGCCCTCGAAATTCGTCTGGCGGAAGTCGATCTCGAAACCCAGCGTCCCGGCTTTCTCGATACAGCGCTGTCGAACCTCATCGAGCGTGGTCGTTCCGTAGATCGCGGGTTCGCGCTGGCCGAGCAGATTGAGATTGGGGCCGTTGAGGACGTAGATGCGATTGCTCATGTCGATATCCTTGGCGCCTCGTCGCGCATGCGCGGCAAGGCGCGTGCAGGCCGGAGTCAACGCGGCCGGCCTGCAGGCAAAATCTGAAGGAGCGAGCGAGCAGCGCGCTCAGCTTGCGGAGAAGGAGATGCCTTCGAGGCTGTCGGGGAACTTGTGGACGGGAACCTTCATCCACTTGTCGTAGACTTTCTGGAGCTCGCCATTGGCCCTGATCTTGTCGATGAAGGCGTTGAGGGCGGCGTTGATCTCCTT
>NZ_JBFTRC010000366.1:0-1954 GCF_056399325.1 Allobosea sp. 01N443 | reverse complement strand
GGAGAATGTGCGGGCCGAACGTGTGGATCATCGGGATGTCGGCGGCGTCCCGGCCCCTGCCCACCAGGATGCGACCGATGCGGGGCATATTGTGCCGGGCATCGAAGGTGAACCACTCGCCGCCGTCGAGATACGCCTCGAACCAGGAGTTGTAATCCATTGGCGCCGGATCACGCGGCACGCCGATGTCGCCCAGGTAGCCGTTGCAGTAGCGTGCGGGGATGTTCATGCAGCGACACAGCGCGGCCGCCAGGTGAGTGAAGTCACGGCAGACCCCGACCCGTTCCGTCATGGCCTGCACCGCCGTACGAGTGCCGCGGGCTGACTGGTAGTCGAAGCGAATCTGAGCATTGACGTAGTTGCAGATCTGCTGGACCCGATTCCAACCCGGGGCGCAGTTCCCAAAGAGGCTCCATGCAGTTGCCGAGAGCTCGTCAACCTCGCAATAGCGGCTCGATAACACGTATTCCAAGACCTCGGACGGTAGGTCCCCGGCGAAGACCTCCTGCGCGTTTTGGTCGACGTAATCGACCTCGCCAGAATCTCGGATGATCATGTCGCTGGTGAATTCGACGCCTCCCGGGGGCACAACCAGGCGCCGGCGACGGTTGCCGAACCCGTCCGCATATTTGGCGGTCGGCACGTTGCTGCCGTCGTTCAGGGACCTGACGGCTGTCTTGGGCGTCGTCACCAGGTCGCCATCGCGGCTGGGGTGGGGGGTCGAGAAGCAGCAAGGCGGGCGTCGGCTGATAGGTGACGATCTCGATCCGATAGCCGATCCTAATTTCCATGGAAGCCGTCCTTGCGCGCTGGATTAATTAGCGCAAACCCATCGAGCAGCGGCGTAGTTCCGCGCGCATAGAGCCATTTTGGACGTTGTGGCGCGTTTGATGCTGCTGCGGTCAGAGTTTCTCCGAATCCCCCTTGTCGTTCAGCAGAATCAATCGCTGATGCCGTTTGAACTCACGGAGCCCCCCGAGAGGCGCTTACGCCTTGGCCCAAAAAAGCGCGCGTGACGACGAGTGGCTTTTCCGGAGCCGTAGTCGGGCAGGCGATTACCGCGACGCTCCGGCAACATCACACTCAGGAAGCCGGCAGTCGCATAGTCCGGCTTCTGTTCTTCGCGCTCCTCACTTGGCCGGACGGACGAAGGCGTCGGTGGTCGCACCGAAAGTCGACCGTGGTCGAGACCGAGCGGGAAGGGCCCTTGTTGCCGGAACCACTGCGAGCGGAGCTTCTCGACGGAATCCCGGGCGCGCTTGATCGCGAAAGGAGGGGCGTCAAGAGTATTCGGGGGGAGGCTGCCGTCGCCAAGCTTAAGGCAGAGATCGAAAGCCTGCAGCTTATAAAGATGATGGGGTGAGGCTCATTCGAAGGGCGGGCGGAGACCCCGCCGTAGGCGTGGCCAGCACGCAAATGAAACGTACCTGCCTTCTCGGCGGTTCCGTCCGGCGTTAGACTGCTGATCGCCCGCGGCGGCTGCGTTTCCCCACGCCAAATCAGGAACCGATCCCATGACCATTCGCGGCATTTGCGCAGCAACCATCTGCGCAAACCCACGACGATCTTATGGTGAGAATTATTGAAATCATCGATAAACTGGATGAGATGAAGAAGAAAAACGATCAGCTTTAAGGGCGCTCGCAGCGGCTCTAGGCAAATTGTATGACCTAGAGACTACAATAGATAAAAACTGCAAGAAATCGATCTGTTTTTTGGAGGCGGAAGCCTCGGTGCTTCGGATTATGCGCCAGCGTTGGACGGAGAGCCGTGTCTCGGAATCGCAGCGCTGAGTTTCGCCTCCCCCAAGAGAGCTCCGCGGTCATTGCGCCAGCGCCATTCACCCTCGGCTGCATAATTTATCGTGCGAAGAGTTGAATACCTCGTACCGATCGCTGAACTGGCGATCTTCGCAGCGAGTACTGCTTCAGGGGCTCGGACGCCGATTTTGCCA
>NZ_JBFTRC010000365.1:0-1999 GCF_056399325.1 Allobosea sp. 01N443 | reverse complement strand
GCACCATGCTGAGCATCGGCGCCAAGCCCCTCGCAACTATCTTCTCAGGCCAGATCTCCGGTCCCGGCTCTCTCTCCCTTGATGGGCCTGGCACGCTGTCGTTGACCGGCTCGAACAACAGCATCGAGGGACTGCTTCTCCTTTGCGG
Source organism: Allobosea sp. 01N443 (assembly GCF_056399325.1). NCBI lineage: Bacteria > Pseudomonadati > Pseudomonadota > Alphaproteobacteria > Hyphomicrobiales > Alloboseaceae > Allobosea > Allobosea sp. 01N443. The sequence continues at coordinate 1,851 of NZ_JBFTRC010000365.1, read as the reverse complement.
CTGCTCGAACCCGACACTCGAAATCAATGGGGGGTCGCTGAGCGTCGGCGATCCGGCGGGGGGCTTCGGCAGCATCGCTGTGGCYGGCGGCACCTTGCGGGTCGTCAATGGCGGCAGGCTGCATATGGTCGATCCGTCCGGGCTGCTCGCCCTGCAGTCGAACATGGAGGTTTCCGGCCCGAATTCCCTGGTGACCGTGGAAGGTTTCACGGGGATCGGTGGCCCGAGCAACGTCGGCCTTTCGATCAGCGCCGGCGCCGCCATGGAGAGCAGGGCCGAGGCCGCTATCGAAGGCATCGGGGCGTCGACGACCGTCACGGTGACAGGGCCCGGCTCGAGCTGGACGGTCGGCCGCACTCTGTTCGTCGGCGGCTTTTCCTTCGGCGGCACTGGTGCCTTGACCATCTCGGCCGGAGGCACCGTCAACTCCTCCGGGCCGCTCTGGATCGGCTCGGACCCGGATCCGTCGCTCGGATTTGCCCGCGCCAGTGTCAGCGTGACAGGCGCCGGTTCCGTGCTGAACGCGAATGGCGGCCTGCTCGTCGGCTATCCCGGCTGTGGCTGCGGCGATTACACCGGAGCTCTCACTGCGGCTGACGGCGGCACCGTCAATGCCGGCGCAGGCCTGCAGATCGGCCACCTTGGCACGCTCGCGATCGGCGCCGGCGGGCTTGCCGGCACGATCGTTGCACCCGCGATCGTCAATGACGGCGAGATCCTCGCCAATTTTGTCGATGTCTCCATCCTTGCGGCAAACATCTCGGGCACGGGGACGCTGACCAAGCAGGGTTCCGGCCGGCTCATTCTGACGGGGAACAGCAGCTATACCGGGGCGACCTCGGTGCTGTCGGGTCTGCTCACGGTCAACGGCTCGCTGACGGGCTCCGCGATCACGCTGGCCGGTGGCGCGCTCGGCGGTTCCGGCACGGTCGGGAGCGTCATTGTCGGCCATGCCGGCACGGTCGCACCGGGCAATTCGATCGGCACSYTGAMCGTKGCCGGCAACATCTCCTTCGCTCCCGGCTCGACCTATCAGCTCGAGGTCAATGCCGCCGGCCAGTCCGACAGGATCGCCGCCACCGGGACCGCGACCGTGTCCGGAGGAACGGTGCAGCTCCTGGCGCAACAAGGCGGGTATGGCGCCTCGACGCGCTACACCATCCTGACGGCGCAGGGCGGGGTCATCGGCCAGTTCGCCGCGGTGACCTCCAATTTTGCCTTCCTGACCCCAAGCCTGGCCTATGGCGCCAATGACGTGGCGCTGACGCTCGATCGCAACGCGATCGCCTTTCCGCAGGTCGCCCTGACCCGCAACCAGGCCGGTGCCGCGGGAGCGGCCGAAGCGCTGGGCGCCGGCCATCGTGTCTACGATGCGCTGCTCACGGCAAGTGTCGCCGACGCCCGCGCCGGCTTCGATGCGCTCTCGGGCGAGATCCACGCGCAAGCAGTCAGCGTCGCGATCGAGGACAGCCATCTCATCCGCGAATCCATCCTCAACCGGCTGCGCTGGCCCCTGGCCGGCGGCACGTCCGGCGGCATGGTCGACGGCGCCTTCAGCGCCGACGCGCGCGGCAGATCGGCCGGCACGGCTCTGCCGGCGCCGCGCCTCGCCATGGAACGCTTCACGCTTTGGGGTGAGGCGATCGGAGCGCAGGGACGCACGGACGGAGACCGCAACGCGGCTTCGCTCGACCGGCGCGGCGGTGGCATGCTGTTCGGCGCCGAGCTCAACTCGACCTGGAGCGATGCCGGGCAATGGCGCTTCGGCATCGCCGGCGGCTATACGCGCACCGATTTCGATGTCGATGGGCGCCGCTCGAGCGGAGAACTGGGCAGCGCCCATGGCGCGCT
>NZ_JBFTRC010000364.1:0-2041 GCF_056399325.1 Allobosea sp. 01N443 | reverse complement strand
GCGAAAAGCGGTGATGATCCAGGGAAGGAAACAGGGATGACGAACCTCAACGGAACAGGCACGGTTTTCTCTCGGCGGCATATTCTGGGCGCCGGGCTCGCTCTCTCGGTCGGGTCGGGGAGGGCGGCGCGGGCCCAGGCGCCGGTGAGCCTCAATTTCGCGGTCTGGGGCAACCGGGCGGAGGAGGACGCTTTCCGCCGGCTGATCGCGGGCTACACCGCGCAAAACCCGCATGTCTCGATCCGGCTGGAGCTCAGCGGATCCTCCGGCCAGCTCTATCAGCAGGTCGATACGCGCCTCGCCGGCCGGCAGGCCCCCGATCTGGTCCGCATCCAGTACCAGCAGGTCGGCCGCTATGCGAAAGCAGGCGCAATCGTCGATCTGAGCGGGCATCTCGACGGCGGCCTGGCAGCGCAATTCGCCCCCGCATTGTGGAAGGCCGTCACCTATCGCGACAAGGCCTTCGCCATTCCCCACCACACCGACACGCTCGCGGTCTATTGCAACATGGAGATGTTCCGGCGGGCCGGAATCGAGCTGCCGCGGCGGCTCGAGGACAGCTGGCGCTGGGAGGAGTTCATCCGGATCGCCCGGATGCTGAAGGACAAGGCCGGAGCGCCATTCGGCTTCGCCTGCGCCTGGCAGAACACCGCCGCCTATCGCTTTCTGCCCTTCCTCTACCAGAATGGCGGCAAATTGCTCGACGAGCAGCTGCTCCAGCCGCAGCTCTCGTCGAAGGAGGGTCTCGAGGCGATCGCCTGGGCCCAGTCCTGGTTCACCGACAAGCTCGTCCCGCCCACGACCTCGATCAAGACCAACGAGCAGACGCAGAACCTCTTCGCCAACGGGACGATCGGCATGCTGGTGCATGGCGACTGGCAGATCCCGTTCCTGCAGGACGCGATGAAACAGGCGGAGTGGCAGGTGACCTATATGCCGCGCAGCGTCAGCATGGCCTCCGATCTCGGCGGCAATTGTCTGGCCGTGACGCGCGACAGCAAGAACCGGGATGTCGCCATCGACTTCCTGCGCTATGCCACCAACGAGGCCAATATGCGCGACTTCTGCATCGCCGCCGGCTTCCTGCCGGTTCGGCGCAGCCTCATGGAAACGAAGCTGGACTACCCGCTTCGTCCCGACGCGATGCAGGTCTTCGTCGAGCAGTCGCGGACGATCCCGGACCATCTGGCCGCGACGGTGACGCTGCCGGATTTCAGCCGCATCAATACGAAGCTCGGCGAGCAGCTCGACCTCGCCTTCACCTCCGGCCAGTCGCCAAAGGACACGGCCGAGAACGTGGAAGGCACCATCCGCAGCGTCCTCAAGAGCTGACGGCGGTGCGGCCTGCCGTCCCGTCTGCGAGGTGATCCATGTCCGACAGCGTCGTCATGACCAGCACCGCGCCCCCCGTTACCGGGGCGCGGGGGCGCCGCTCCTTCCGGCGGCCCTGGATGCTGCCCTATCTCCTGATCACGCCCAACCTGCTTCTGTTCAGCGCCTTCAGTTTCTTTCCGCTGCTCTATGCCTTCTATATCAGCTTCCATGACTGGAGCCTGATCGGCGACGTCACCTATGCCGGCCTGGCCAATTATCGCAGGCTGGTGGCCGACACGCAGTTCTGGYACGCGCTGTTGAATACGGCGGTCTATGCCGTGGCTTCGGTGCCCACCACCATGGCAGGCGGGCTGCTCCTGGCCGTGGCGCTGAACCGACGGATGCCGGGGCGGGTCTTCCTGCGCAGCGTCTATTTCCTTCCGGTCGTGGTTTCGGCCGTCGCCACCGGCATCATCGCCGCCTGGATGTTCAACGAGCATTACGGCGTCATCAACTCCCTGATCGTGCGCCTCGGCGGCGACCGGATCCCATGGCTCTCCTCGCCGGCCTGGGCGCTGCCGTCGCTGGTGATTGCGACATTCTGGGTCAGGGTCGGCTTCTGCATGGTGGTGTATCTCGCCGCGCTGCAGTCGATCCCGACGCTCTATTACGAAGCCGCGACCATGGATGGCGCGTCGCCCTCTCGCCAGTTCTGGAAGATCACGCT
>NZ_JBFTRC010000363.1:0-2115 GCF_056399325.1 Allobosea sp. 01N443 | reverse complement strand
CTACCTCTACGTGGCCATTGATCGCACGAGCAAATTCGCCTTCGTCCAGGTGGTCAGGAAGACCGGCCGGACCTCGGCTTCTGCCTTCCTGGTGGCTCTGATCGACGCGGTACCGTACCGGGTCCACACCGTTCTCACGGACAACGTCCTATGTCGGGARGCAGCTTTGGGCTTTGGCCAACAGGTCTCRTCRCGYCRGCARMTCGCCGACGTCRGCAGTAAGCTGATCCAGATGGTTTCCACCGTCAACGGGATCGCTCCCAGCCATAGCAAACACAGGATCCAGCGGCATTGACGCGGCCGTGGTCCTCACCGTCCTCAAGACGAGATACGCACCCAGGTGGAAGGCCCGAACATTATCTACAGGGTCGCCTTTGGCGCCCTCACGGCACTYGCAGAGAGGGGTCCTTCCACCTGGCATCCGACCGTTCCAGGAACGGCCGGTATTCTGTTCCCGTCTTGACGACGGCATGCGCCACCCGCGCCATCTTGGCGGTAAGCGCGGTCATCGCCTTGCGACGGCGATCGGCATCGTCCRCGTGACCGGCAAYATAGCGACCAAGCTTGTCGCGGAAGCTGTTGTCACATTGGCGCGCGGCGACCTGCGCTGCCATCCAGAACGTTCGGCGCAGCCGGGCATTGCCGTACTTCGACAGCTTGGTCCGACCGCGGAACGWGCCGGATTGGCAGGTAGCGAGGTCGAGGCCGCAGAACTTCAGGAACTGGCGGTGATGGCCGAACCGCCGCAGGTCTCCGGCTTCGGCCAGGATTGTCAGAGCGTTGATCGGTCCGATTCCCGGGATCCGCCGCAGCAACTGGTARTCGKGATGATCGGCCARCGTGACCTGCGCGATCTCYTCGATCCGRTTGCGCTCCCGGATYAGGCCCCGAGCCTGGGCAATAATCATCCGGAACATCGTGATCGCCGCGCTTTCCTCCGGCACGGGCAACGCAATCGATGAGCAAGCCGTCTCGTAGATATCGTTGATCAGCCGAGCCTTGGAGACTTTGCGGCCGACCAGAGGCCAGGCCTCGGCCACGAACGCTTCCCGTTCCAGTGCGATGATGCTGCCGGGCGTCGGGAAGCGCTCGATCAGTGCCAGGAACCAATCCGAGCGGCTATTGCCGGCGAAGCGGCCGATCTCCGGAAAGTACAGCGGYAGGTAATGCGTCAGGATGCGGTGCCAGGTCTGCGTCTTGGCCTTCGAAATCGTCTCGTGCGTCTTCGACAACTCCTGGAGATCGTTGATGCCGGCGGCCAACGGGTCGACATAGGCCTGCGTGGCACCGATCCGCAGCATGTGCAGGATGACCTGGGCGTCCTTGGGATCGTTCTTGTCCCAACCGTTGTGTAGCGCCTCCCGCGTCCGGGCGAGCGCGACCGAGGAGATCAGCCGMAGCTCGAAGCCTGCCGTCAGAAGCCGATAGGCGAGCGTGCGATGGTAGTTGCCGGTCGCCTCGAAGCCGACAAGGATCGGCCGCCCGATCGCGGCAAGGTCCGCAGCCAGGCGGTCGTAGTCCTGCTTGGTCGCCATCACGGTCATCCGCCGGCGTCGACCGCCTTCTGGYCGTTCGATCAGCACCTCCTGGCGGTGCTTGGACATGTCGATCGCTACCAGCACGGCGCCGGTGGGAGTAGAAAAGCGCTTGGTCATGGTTGGCCTCGCTCCAAAGTGTTGTCTCGACAACCTCACTTTAGAGACCTKCTGGCCGGCCATGACCGCCGTGACGGCGCGCTGCGCTACGCAAGGCTTCGCGCGCCGTCAGGCAACGGTCGAGCCTCTTCCCAATGTGCTACGGAATCCAGTTCACCTTCCCGSCTCGYTACGCCGACGGGCYGACAGCTCGTTACATCACCCACATGTTCGACATGCGGTGCCACGAGAATGGCATCGAGCATCGCCTCACCAAGGTGAAGCACCCCTGGACCAACGGGCAGGTCGAGCGGATGAACCGCACCATCAAGGAAGCGACCGTCAAGCGCTTCCACTATGACGATCATCGCCAGTTCGAGGCGCACCTCACAGACTTCGTTGCCGCCTACAATTTCGGCCGCCGGCTGAAGACCCTTAGGGGGCTCACACCCTACGAGTTCATCTGCAAATGCTGGACGAC
>NZ_JBFTRC010000362.1:0-2125 GCF_056399325.1 Allobosea sp. 01N443 | reverse complement strand
GGCGATGACAGCGTCATGGCGTTCACAGACTTCGGCATCGAGACGCTCAAAGGCCTCGCCGAAATCTACAAAGCCAATCCTCACCTGCTCACAAGATCGGACGACCCGAAATAGCCGTACTGCGGCCTACGCCGCATGGTTACGATACGAGGTTGCACCAGTGCGCCTCATTGTTGGTCGTATCGGCGACGTAAACGGTGTCCGACGCGTCCATGACAGACCACACAGCCTCCGCCGCCTGTTGCGAAGTGTAGTCAGAATTAACGTACCAAAACGACTTATGAATCTTCGCCCACGCACCTAGCGTTTTGATTTTGGCGATCACCGCCTCGTAGTTCTGGCCGGGGTTATTCAGATCATACGAGATGTGAAGATTGTTAGCCATTATCGCTCCATTTTTGACCTGACTGACGCCGCAACGTCATGACCATGCTGCGCGAATCATTCGAAGCCAATAGCCGCGAATCGAATTTGCAGAGTTCTTCGACGTATTCACAGGGGGGCAGTTTTTTTCGTTCGGTGGGGCGGTCGGGCTCTTGCAAAGCTCTAGAATCACTTGCCGGCCTTGTAACGCCGCACTAATCGCCTATTTACTGATCTCGACTGGCGTAACGCGGGCCTCGCTACCCCTGACGTATGAGCGGTTTGGTCGCCCGCGGCAGGCTCGTCATCTGCCATCACCCTTGTTTCAATCAGGACATTCGCCATGCGCAAATCCAGCGCTTGGAGATGGCTTGGTCGTGGGCTGATGGCGGCGCGCCTGTGGCGCGTACTGCAAGACCTATTCGACCGCTATTTCCCTGAGTTTTGAGTCGGGCTCGGTTAATTCGAGCCTTTCAAAAGTCCCGCCCGCGACCACGGATGTACTGGCGCGGGCGGGTTCTAGGGCTTGGGCTTGCAGCCAGGGCGGCGCGGGATGTCGGGGGCGTCGGACGTTTCGCTCAATGGACGAAGATCACCCGGCAACGCCATTCACACCGCCGTCGTACGGCGATGGCCTAATGAGATTGGCGAGGTGCTTGGACAGGAACTGCAAGCCGCCTGGCTGCTTGTAGAACCCCTCCGGCTAGGTCGGATGTAAACCGGCCGGAGGGGGTAAGTAAGCCGGCGCGCTCATCTGACGGAGCGCTGCCGGCTCGAGCCGCAGGCGTTCCCTCCACAGCGACCGGCGTAAAGTAGAGTCCGCGAGCCGATCCGCTATTCGCCTTAAGTCGTGCCTCTTGCTGCTTCGACCCACGCGCGCCCCTCGGCTGTGCAGGGGCGGGAAGCTAATATGGAACTGACAGCCCATCCGTGCGTTCGACTTGGAAGAGGATACCCATGAAACTTAGCCCGCGGCTCCGAAAGGGGTGGCGGGCCATTTTTGCGTTGGTGCATCTGGCTTTTCCGATCGATCAGTTCAAAATGCTCCGATGCCGCTACATTGGTTCAACCCGGCCGTGATCATTCAGGCTGATAAGCCGGGGACGAGCTATGCCGTGATCAATGTAGAGAAGGYGGGAGAATGCCTGCTCGCCCGGAAAGCGTCAGGAGCCGGCCCGAAGTGGGTGGACGCAGTGCGGGCGTGCATGGCGGCGATCAAGGGCGATGGAACTGCTGACGACGCGCGAGAAGCCTTTGAGGAGGCGGCGCAGGAGTGTGGTCGCCTTATCGTGTAGCTCACTCCTCGAGGGCTCGCGCAACAAAACGGTTGGCAACGGCGAACGTTGCGAACATGCGGGCGTCGCCGGGCGCGTCCGACAACTCTCCTAAAGGTTACCTGATGCTTCGGCTCGCAGAAGTCGGGATCTAACGGAGTTGTAGCTCCGTCGAATATTCATTCTCTGTCATTTGCGGCGAAGGCGTGCAACTCACCAAAGCCTTCGTGCGCATTAAGAATGGCCAGGTGCGGCGTCGGGTTATCGACCTGGTCGAGGCGATTGCCGAGGAACACGCTGAAAAGCCCTGATTGAAGCGTCTCGACGTTCGTTTTGAMGAACGTTTCTCCCGATAAACGGATTTGAGCGCTTGACGGCGAACACGTTCGCTGCAAGAACGCTGCGCCCCGCACCGGCAGGGTCCGTGCTGGCGGCCACCAGCTTGTCCGTGCATGAAGGATCCTTCGTCCGTGTCACGCCAGCGCCAG
>NZ_JBFTRC010000361.1:0-2162 GCF_056399325.1 Allobosea sp. 01N443 | reverse complement strand
GCCATTGAGATCGAGCGTTCCGGCACTCGCGACCGTCACTGCCGAATTCTGGCTGAACGTGTTCGGCCCGCCTGCGCGCAACGTCCCCGCGTTGACGTTCGTCGGTCCACTGTAGGTGTTGGCACCGGTGAGCGTAGTCGCGCCCGCGTGCACATTGACCGTACCGTTGCCGCTGATCGCCGACGCAAACACGTAGCTTTGGGATGTGTGATTGAAGTTGAGCGTACCGGTGCCAGCGCCAAAGGAGAGGCTCGGCGCAGACAGGGTACCTGGTGCAGCCGCCGCACTGCCAGCGGCCGCGCCGATGTTGAGGGTCCCGACCGCACTGGCATTCGCCGCGCTCACAACAGACGACGCGACAACGACGCCTGCGTCCGCAATTGTGAGCGTGCCCGTGCCAAAGTTGCCGATATTCAACGCCGAACTGTTGCTCCAGGTAGAGGTCGGGCCGGTCACGATCACCGTACCCTGAGAGCCTGGACCATTGCCGATGTTGGCGGGGACGGCGGTGTCGTTGATGACCATCCCGCCGTTCGAGATCGTGAGAGCGCCCGTTCCAAAACTGCCGATATTGAGCCCGCCACCTGGGGTGTTGGTCCAACGGGAGCCTGTGCCGGTCACCGTCACCGTGCCAGTCCCAATCAATCCGACCGAGCCGCCGCCTCCACTGTTCACCACACCGCCGTCTTGAATGGTAAGCGTGCCCGTGCCCAGGCCGCCGACCACAAGGGTTCCTCCGTTCGTCCAGGTCGAGCCCGGACCAGTTACCGTGGCCGTACCTTGCGAACCTGGCGAATTGCCAATCGCCCCCAAGACATTGGTCAACGTCCCGCCATTTTGGATGATCAGCGTGCCCGCACTGCCGGCCGATGATCCCAGTACTACGCTGGCTCCGGCATTCAGTGTCCTGCGTACGTCCACCGTCCCGCTGCCGCCGGCGGTTGAACCGAGGGTGAGGCTTCTCGCGACCGCATCGTCCGTGACGACCTGGGCGGTGCCGCCGTTGTTGATGACCGCATCGTTCGCCGCGGTGGGAGGGAGGTTCGGGAACCAGTTGAAGCCATCGGCCCAGTCACCAGTACCGCGAATCCAAGTTGTTGTTTGGGCTTGTGCGGACACCGAGACCGCTGCGACAAGCACGATAGTCGCCAGCGCCGTGGACGAGCCAAACCTGCAAACGCGTGCCAGCAACCCCAACCGTCGCATCGACGCCGCGACAAGCCGGCGCTTTTGATGTTTCGCGCTCGCACCCGGCACCACCTGTCCCAAATCCATTTCGCGCCCTTTTGCGTGCAGCCCGCGAACGTGATCGGTAGGTGATCGCGTTGCCAGCAGTCGAAGTCAGAAGCAAAGGCAGAGGCTGATCAGAATCGGATAGGCTACGCGTGACGATGCTCAGAGAAAGCACCGGCGATATCTACAAAATGTTTACGAGGGCATGTTTGTCGTCAATGCGGACCCATATATTTTTAGGATCCGTTGCGCGAACGCCACGATTCCAGCTGAAATTTTTGATCGGCACAGTTACTGGGCTCACGGAGGCAGGCATTGTGACCATAGKGAAGTCATCCTAATCTGCCGCTGAACTTCAATCTAGCGACGTCTGCTTTCGGTCAGCCCGCCAATGTTTGGCGGTAGCGCGCTTATGCCAGCGGGTTCAGCGTGACGAACTTCTGATTTCCACCCAAGTGAGACGTTCGCGGGGAGAGCGTCAGACGGGGGAAGATGGCCCATCCCGGACATCGAGAAGGTCTGCTTTCAGGTGATACAGTTTGCCACCGCGGTGTCAGCATCCGTTCGCATAGTCCACGACGCAGATAGCGACCGAGTTCAGTGAGACATCGAGACCGACATAGATCATGGCGTTTCTCCCCGCATGGATTGGTCCATGATCGTCGGAACGCGGAGGCCGGTCCGCGAGCAGGTCAGGCAATCAGGGCCGAATACCCCATCTCTTCCGAGAAGCGGTTGCGCTTCATGTTCTGGTCCTCTCAATGGGCCAGAACGAACTTCGGCGTTGTCACGTTAACCGCGGACCATTGAAGCGAACTCAACCGGGTGACGGGCTCACGCTGCGAGGCCAGCGACGGCTTTCCATTGTGCCATGGCGCACAGACGATGCAGATGGATGGCGAGGGCGGAGCGACGGGACCGGGGCGGGA
>NZ_JBFTRC010000360.1:0-2215 GCF_056399325.1 Allobosea sp. 01N443 | reverse complement strand
GGAAGGCCCGGTCGAGGCCATCCGTGCCACCGGCGCGAGTTTTGGCCAGGTCGTCGGCTACGCCGTGGTGCCGCAGGTCATGGTCAAATCGCTCGGCGTGCTGATCTATCGGCTCGACGCCAATCTGCGCCATTCCACCGTCATCGGCATCGTCGGCGCCGGCGGCATCGGCCAGACGCTCTCGGCCTCGTTCTCCCGCTACGATTTCGATTTCTCGAGCGCCATCCTGCTCACCATCGCGGCGCTCGTTGCGCTCGGCGAGTGGTTCAGCGACTGGGCCCGGCGGAGGCTCAGGTGAAGGCGAATGCAAACCAGCGCCGGGATGGCGGGGCTCAGCCCAAGCGCATCTATCCCGACCAGTGGGAACGCCATACGCCGCGCGAGCGGCTGACGCAGTGGCTCTGGCTCCTCGGCGGCGCATTCGCAGCCGTCTGGTCGGTTTCGGCACTCGACATCGAATGGGCCTTCTTTGCCGATGCGCATGAACAGGCGGCCGACCTGATCCAGCGGATGTGGCCGCCGCGCTGGTCCTATCTGCCGGTTGTCGTGCGTCCGCTGATCGAGACGATCCATATCGCGACGCTCGGCACGATGATCTCGATCGTGCTCGCGCTGCCGGTCGCGTTCCTGGCCGCACGCAACACCACGCTGAACCAGGGAACCTGGCTTCTCGGGCGCGCAATCCTCGTGCTGTCGCGCTCGATCAACACGGTGATCTGGGGGCTTCTCTTCGTCGCCATCTTCGGCCCCGGCCCGGTTGCCGGCATCTGCGCGGTCGCAGCCCGCTCGGTCGGCTTCATCGCCAAGCTCGTCGCCGAAGCGATCGAGGAGGTCGAGGCCGGCCAGATCGAGGCGGTGGAGGCCACCGGCGCCGGCACCTTCCAGATCTACGGCATCGCCATCCTGCCCCAGATCCTGCCCGTTCTGATCGGCACATCGATCTATCGCTGGGACATCAATGTGCGGGAGTCGAGCGTGCTCGGCTTTGTCGGCGCCGGCGGCATCGGGCTTCTGCTCTACGCCTCGATCAACCAGTTCGCCTGGAGCCAGGTCCTGGTCATCCTCATTGCCATCCTGGCGATCATCATCATCAGCGAGGCGCTTTCCGCCTATGTCCGTTCACGTATCACCTGAAACCGGAGCCGCCGTCAGCCATCTCTCCGGCCTCGCCGAGGTCGCCCAGAGCTATGACGGCTTCCTGCTCGACCAGTGGGGGGTGCTGCATGACGGCACGACCCCCTATCCCGGCGCAGTCGACTGCCTGCAGAGGCTGCGCTCGGCGGGAAAGGCGATCATCATCCTCTCCAATTCCGGCCGTGGGGCTCGGGAAAACGAGGAGCTACTCGCCCGGATGGGCTTTGCCCGCGAGCTGTTCGACCATGTCGTTTCGGCCGGAGACGACGCCCGCGACGCGCTGCTGACCGAGCAGGATCCGTTCTATCGCGACCTCGGCCGCCGCTGCTTCCTGTTTGCGCGCGACGGCGAGGACCACCTGATCGAGGGTCTGGGCCTGACCAGGGTCGAGAGCACCGAGGCCGCCGACTTCCTGTTCATGCTGAGCATGAACCCGCCGCAGCAATCGCTGGCCGGCTGGCGCCCGGCGCTCGAGGCTGCAGTGGCCCGCGATCTGCCGATGATCTGCGGCAATCCCGATCTCTACCGCGTTCATGCCGACGGCACGCTGCATGAGGCGCCCGGACTTGTCGCCCGGTGCTATGCCGGGCTTGGCGGGCGGGTTCGCTATCACGGCAAACCCGAACCGCGCATCTATCGCAGCAGCCTGCAGCGGCTCGGCCTGGCTCCGCGGCGTGTGCTCGCGGTCGGCGACTCGCTTGAGCATGACGTCGCCGGCGCAACCGGTGCCGGAATCGATGTCGCCTTCATTGCCGGCGGCATTCATCGGCAGGATCTGGGTTGGCCGACACCGGATACGGTCGACCATGCGAGCTGCGCCAGGCTCTTTGCAACGGCCGGATGGATGCCCGGTTACGTCGTGCCCTCCTTCGCGTGGTGATTGCCGCGCCCTGACACGGCCGCTGCCAACCCCCGTCCACATCACCGCCAGACGATCCGTTGGCTCTCAGGCCATCGGCTTGCAGGCTGCCAAGCCCTGAGGGCCTGGCGGCGCGCGCCGTCATGCTCTCCGCGAAGCCGTCCCCCTCCTTAAGGTCAAGCTCCCTCAACTAGTCGGCCCGGAATTGGTGTACTAGTATAC
>NZ_JBFTRC010000359.1:0-2256 GCF_056399325.1 Allobosea sp. 01N443 | reverse complement strand
ACACTGGACCTTCGTGCGCTCGCGCGGCGGTGACTGGAAGCTCTCGGGCATCCAGCAGGCTGCCTGACGCGACAGGCATCGTAGCAAGGATCGACGGCCGGGAGCTTCCCCGGCCGTTTTCGTTTCGGCGCTGTGCGGGCCGGTCTTGTCGCCTTGTTCGAGCATCCACCCGGGGACGAAGGCAGAGTGGTTTCGCGTGATGCGGTGATGCTCTATAGCCGCTGCGTCACCATCCTCGACTGGTCAGGAGCTTCCCCTCATGAGCGACATGCGTCTCGTCGTTGTCGGCGCCGCCGGGCGCATGGGGCGAATGCTGATCAAGGCGATCACCGAGGCCGAGGGCTGCACCGTTTCGGCCGCGATCGAGCGTTCGGGCTCCGCTGCGCTGGGGCAGGATGCCGGCATTCTGGCGGGCTTGCCTGCACTGGGGGTGCCGGTGACCGACGATGCGCTGCCGGCCTTCGTTGAAGCTGAGGGCGTGCTGGATTTCACGGCGCCTGAGGCCACGGTCGCTTTTGCGGCCCTCGCCGCGCAGGCCCGCATCGTCCACGTCGTCGGGACCACGGGTATGGAGCCGGTCCATCTCGCCAAGCTCGAGGCGGCTGCGCGCCATGCTGCGATCATCCGCTCCGGCAATATGAGCTTGGGCGTGAACCTGCTGGCAGCCCTGGTCCGCAAGGTTTCTGCCACGCTGGGTACGGACTGGGATATCGAGATCGTCGAGATGCATCACCGGATGAAGGTCGATGCGCCATCGGGCACGGCGGTGCTGCTCGGCGAGGCCGCGGCACAGGGGCGGGATGTCTCTCTCGCTGAGACCCGCGTCGCCTCGCGCGATGGCCATACCGGCGTCCGCCCTCCCGGCGCGATCGGGTTTGCGGCGTTGCGCGGCGGCACCGTCGTTGGCGATCACAAGATCATCTTCGCTGGTGCGGGCGAGCGGCTGGAACTGGCGCATGTCGCCGAGGACCGTGGCCTGTTTGCGCAAGGCGCGGTCAAGGCGGCGCTCTGGGGCAGGGGGCGTAAGCCCGGCCTCTACTCGATGGCTGACGTCCTCGGCCTCGATACCCTGTGACGGCGCGCCCGTGACCAGGCTTGCCGTCGCTCCCGGCGTATTTCATTGGCCGGGCTATCTTTCACCCCAGATGCAGTCGGCGCTGCTGGCCGAACTGCGCGAGGTTGCCCGGCAGGCGCCATTCTTCTCACCGCGGATGCCGAAGACCGGCAAGCCGTTCTCCGTGCGAATGACCAATTGCGGCTCGCTGGGATGGGTGTCGGATCTGGCCGGCTATCGTTACCAGGCCCAGCATCCCGAGACCGGCGCGCCCTGGCCGCCGATGCCGGCCGTGTTGCTCGATGCCTGGCGTGCGCTTGCCTGTTACCCGCACCCTCCTGAGGCCTGCCTGGTCAATTTCTACGAGGCGAGCGCGAAGATGGGCCTGCACCAGGATCGTGACGAGCGGGAGTTCGACGCGCCGGTGCTGTCGCTGTCGCTCGGCGACACGGCGGTCTTCAGGATCGGCGGCACGGAACGCGGCAGCAAGACCGTCTCGCTGAAACTTGCCTCGGGCGATGCATTGCTTTTCGGTGGCGAGGCGCGCCTTGCCTATCACGGGATCGACAGGATACTGGCGGGCTCGTCAGCCCTGCTGCCGCAGGGGGGGCGGATCAATCTGACCTTGCGGCGCGTGACGAAGCCAGGAGGGTGATCGGGGTGAGGCTGATCAGGCAGAACCTGAGCCAGGCAGATTCGGAAACGACCAGCCGAGCAGGATCGAGCCGGCGCGCAAGCCAAATCCGGCTGCTATGCCCCCGAGCATTACCAGGAGCGGGCTGACGCCGAGACCGGACAGGAACGCCGTCATGGTTGCCCCAGTCGCCGCCGCCGTAACGTAGAAATCCCGGCTCCATAGCACCATTGGCCTGTCGCCGGCGAGGATGTCGCGCAGGATGCCGCCGAAGGAGGCGGTCACCGCTCCCAGCGCCACCGCCGAGAGGACCGGGACGCCGGCCATCAGCGCCTTCTGCGTGCCGACGACCGCGAAAAGCGCAAGCCCCGCGGCATCGGCCCAGACGAGCATGCGCTTGCCCATCCAGCCATCAAGCGTGCCGGGACGAAAATAGGCCGTTGCCCAGGCCGCAAGCGCGACGATCGTGCAGACGATCACGTCCGACGGCGCCTGCACCCAGCCGACGCCGCGGTCGAGCACGAGATCGCGCAAGGTGCCGCCGCCGACGCCAGTGACGGTCGCAAGC
>NZ_JBFTRC010000358.1:0-2279 GCF_056399325.1 Allobosea sp. 01N443 | reverse complement strand
GCTCAGCATGGTGCCACTGCCGATGACGACATTGCCCGCTCCCGACAGCGCACCCACCGTGGCGCCGAACCCGGCAGCGCTTGCAATCTCCATCGTCGCCCCAGCCGCGACCCCGTAATGAGAGTTCGCCGAGAACGCGGTCGAAGAGTCGGCGATCAGACGCCCACCCAGGATACTTGTTGCGCCCGTGTAGTCGTTGTTGCCGGAAAGGGTGACCGTGCCGGAGCCGGTCTTGGCGAGTGCGCCCGTGCCGGTCACCGCGTTGGCGATGGTGATGTCGACGCCGTTGCTCTGGTCGAGCGTCAACGTGCCGGCGCCGAGAGCGATGTTGCCGGTGAGATTGGCGGTGCCGGCCGTCGCGACCGTCAGGCTGCTGTTGCCGGACAGCGCGAGAGCGTTTCCACGGGCGCCGCCGCCATCCAGACCGCCGGAGATCGAGCCGCTCGCGCCCAGCGTGATGCTCAGGCTTTGACCGGAGATGCCGGCTCCTGCCTGGCCGGTAGAGCCCGGGACGATGCCGGAGCCGCCGGCGCCGCCGTCTCCACCACGCACCGCGCCATTGACCACGAGGCTGGTACCAGTGGAACCGATCAGGCCGGCGCCGCCAGAGCCGCCGCTTCCGCCTGTCGCGCCGGTGCTGTTCCCTCCAGCTCCGCCGTCGCCGCCCCTGACACCGGCACCGATCGTGAGCGACGTGCCGGCTGCGCCGGTCACTGCCAAGCCGATGCCACCGCTGCCGGCATTGCCGGCCTCCGAGTGRCCGCTGCCACCATTGCCGCCATTGCCGCCCGTCGTTGTCGACGTGAGCAAGCCGAGCGCACCGGTGCCGGATATCACCGCGCCATATCCGCCGGCGCCGCCACCACCGCCGCTTCCCGCGAGGCCATCGCCGCCATTGCCGCCATTGCCGCCTGAGACGCTGCCGGTGGGAGCCGCCACATCCACGCTGCCATGAGCGCCACCGCCGCCACCGCCAGCGCCGTTGGAATCCTGCCCGTCCTGTCCCGCAGCTCCCGCGGTGGCTCCTCCGATTCCGCCGATACCGGCGTTGCCTCTGCCGCCTGAGCCGCCGGTTATGCCGGAGCCGCCCCCGCCGCCGCCCCCGCCGCTACCGCCGACGTTCCCGCTGTCACCGGGAAGGGTGAGATTGTCGCCACCGCCTGCGCCATCCCCTCCGCCGCCAGCTCCGCCATCGGCCAGAGCCGGCGCAGCCAGTGCGAAGGTGAGAAGGGCGAGCATGGCGGGACGTGACCGCGCAACACAAGGTCGCCGCAGCGCGACGCCTCGCGACACCTCATCCAGTCCCGCTGCTGATGACACGCAATTGCCCCCCGGCCGAGTCCGCACCATAGCCTCTGGTGTGAGGCAGGCAACGAACCACCGTTCATCGCCGATTAACTCTGCGGAACGTTGCATTCCAGGCACAGTTCAAAGGGGCGGATTTCCAGGCCGGATTCTCGCGAGCGGCGCATCAGCTTCGCGCAGGGAGGCACCCGCAAGGACCGCTCCGCTAATCCAGCTCGAATACTCTCTGTGGTGGCCGCGGTGCTGCTCGGCGCCAGTGGGGGGGGGCTGCCAGCCGAGTGGGGTGCCATCATCGGCCAGCCAGGCGGCATCCGCTTCGCGCGTCGGGCCGCGACCATCCCGGAAGCGGGCATGCTGCGTGCGGTTGCCGTCCGTCACTTCGACCTGTGCGCTGAGCCCCCTCCGTGTGGGGGGAGTCCCGAGTGTCCAACAATTCGCCATCGCAACCATGCTTCACGTCGCGGCGACGTCCTGCTCATGCTGTTTCGCGCCTCGCATCTCACCGTGGTTCAGCAGTAACACTCCAACCTGAATCGACGATTTCCTTGTTTTGGTTCGAGCCCAGTAAAGTAGAGCATTAAATATTCAATCAGAGCGTGGCGTGAGCATATTGTGTTTTTTGTCTCGCTCTGAATGGAGAAAATAATCAGATTGATCCCTCGTATTCATGCCTCAGTCACGAAAGTTGGAATGTGATCGCATCCGGAAGAGAGCTGCTTGTCTCCTAGGTTCCGATATTCTTCTTCCGCCCTCTCGGTGAGAGCTCTATTCACAGCAGAACGTAGCAAGCCGCCGATACCGCCCGTCGACCATCGAAGCAGCCAGCGATGCCAACATCCAAGCGACTACTGAGTTCGCCCGACATGCGGCTCCGGGTGATCGAGGACAAGTTCAGCATTGGCACCTGGAGCTGGGATCTCGACACATCCGAGGTCACCTGGTCGACCGGACTGTTCAGGATCCTCGGCCTGGAC
>NZ_JBFTRC010000357.1:0-2291 GCF_056399325.1 Allobosea sp. 01N443 | reverse complement strand
GATCCCAACAATACGGTCGTGCTCGAGACCAAGGACGGCAACATCACGATTCGTCTTCGTCCCGATCTGGCGCCCAAGCATGTCGAGCAGATCAAGGCGCTGACCAAGCGTGGCTTCTATGATGGTATCGTCTTCCATCGCGTCATCGACGGCTTCATGGCCCAGACCGGCGACCCCACCGGCACCGGCACGGGCAAGTCAGACCTGCCTAATCTCCCGGCTGAATTCAGCCCCACGCCCTACAAGGTCGGCTCGGTCGGCATGGCGCGTTCCGCCTCGCCCGATTCCGCCAATTCCCAGTTCTTCATCTGCTACGAAGGCTGCGGTTCGCTGACGGGGCAGTACACGCTGTTCGGCGAAGTAGTGTCCGGCATGGATGTGGCGCGCAAGATCAAGAAGGGCAGCTCGGCCAATAATGGCCAGGTCAGCGGCCCCGACAAGATCGTGCGCATGCGTCTTCAGTCCGACGCGAAATAGCAACGAGCGGCTACCTGCATGTCGCGTGTCCTGCCCCTGTTCGTCGCCGGCTTGTCGATCGTCATGGTCGGCGCTGGCGCGGCACAGGACACACGCGACCTGGGATTGCCACCGCCCTCCGGCTCGCAGAACCCGGTTCTGCCTCCGCCTTCCGGCTCGCAGAATCCCGTGCTGCCCCCACCGACGGGGCAGCGCTACCTGCCGGGGATCGGCGGGCCGTTCGGGGAACACGCGCCACGCCGCGCCATTCCAAGCCTGCCGCCTCCTGTCGATTCGGGGCTGAGCGGTTCGGTCTCGCCAGTGACGCGGAGCTTTGAAGGCGACGCCGTCGATCGCGTTTCGGAGCTCGGTCCAGCGTTTCGACGCTGCTGGAATCCGCCTGCGATGACCGGCTCCAGCGACAGCGCCATGGCGACTGTCCGCTTCAGCCTGCGGCGCGACGGCACCATCTTTGGCCAGCCGCGCGTCACCTGGGAAACGCGCCGCACCGACCCCGATCTGCGGGAACGGTTCACCGCCTCCGTGATCGACGCCATCCGAAACTGCGCACCTGTGAGGTTGTCGCCGCGCTTCGGAGCGAGTATCGCGGGGCGACCCTTCACCATTCGCTTCCACGGCCGTGCGCCGTCCAATGAAAGGCCGATCTGATGTCGCTCGATCCCGAGAACACCCTCGTCATGGAAACCACAAAGGGCCGCGTTGTCATCAAGCTGCGCCCCGACCTCGCCCCTGCCCATGTCGAGCGCCTGAAGACGCTGGCGCGCCAGGGCTTCTATGACGGCATCGTCTTCCACCGCGTCATTGATGGCTTCATGGCGCAGGTCGGCTGCCCGCATGGCACCGGCACCGGCGGCTCCGACCTGCCGGACCTGAAGGCCGAGTTCAACGCCGAGCCGCATGTTCGGGGCATCTGCTCGATGGCCCGTTCGCAGAACCCGAACTCGGCCAACAGCCAGTTCTTCATCGTCTTCGACGACGCCCGCTTCCTCGACAAGCAGTACACGGTCTGGGGGCAGGTCGTTGAAGGCATGGAGAATGTCGACAACATCAAGCGGGGCGAGCCGGTGCGTGAGCCGGACTCCATCGTCTCGATGAAGGTGATGGCCGACGCGGCCTGATATCGCCACGGGCCCCGTTCGAACGGGGCCTGAGTTCAGATGAGCCCTCATCCCGGCAGCGCCGCAGGCGCGTCCCGACGGATGGGGGCTCATCTTGTTCTGGTTCGCAGTTTTGTGAGGCGGATTCGATCGTGGATGTCGAACTTTTCGACTTCGACCTGCCGGAAGAACGTATCGCGCTGAGGCCCGTCAGCCCACGCGATGCTGCGCGGATGCTCGTGGTGCGGCCGGATGCAGCCGAACCATTCGAGGATCGCGGCGTTCGCGAACTCGCCAGCCTGCTTCAACCCGGCGACGCGCTCGTCCTCAACGATACGCGCGTGATCCCGTCCCGGCTCTACGGCCGGCGCGTCAGGGGAGAGGCCTCGGCGCGCGTCGAGATCATGCTGCACAAGCGCGAAGCATCCGACCGATGGCTCGCGTTTGCCAGGCCGGCCAAGAAGCTCGCTCTCGGCGAGACGRTCGTGTTCGGCTCGGATGCGGCATCGAATGCGTGCGAGCTCGGCGCGCTGCATGCCGAGGTCGTCGGAAAGGGCGAGGGCGGCGAGGTCGAGTTGCGCTTTGCCTGGTCCGGTCCGGTGCTCGATGAAGCGATCGCGCGGCTGGGTGAGTTGCCGCTCCCGCCCTATATCGCGGGCAAGCGGCCGACCGATCTGGCCGATGCCCACGACTATCAGACGGTTCACGCCCGTATGG
>NZ_JBFTRC010000356.1:0-2326 GCF_056399325.1 Allobosea sp. 01N443 | reverse complement strand
CGTCAGATCTGCATCCGCGGCCTGATAGCCGGCGATCGTCGTCAGCGTCGCATTGCTCATCTCGACCACAAACCGCTCGCCATTGTCCGGCGTCGAGATATTGATCTTGAACTTCATGCCGTCGGCCTTGCGGCTGTCCATCTGGACCCCGAGGTAATTCAGGAACAGCTCGGTGGTGGTGCCGCGTACGAAGTCGGGGCTGCCCGCCTTTGCCGCCTTCACCGCGATGACGCCATCGCGCAGTTCCTTGGCGCCGGACAGGAAGCTGTTCCGCAGGCTCGGGCTCTCGAACTGGTAGCCCATCTGCTCGAACGTGTCGGCGAGGAGGTTCTTTGCGTCCTGGTTGCCCGGTTCCGCGTAGACCAGCTTGTTGATAATCTCGGTTGCGTGGCGGTATTTGCCCTGGTCGTAGAGCTCGCGGCCCTTCGCCATCACCTTTGAGGCGCCGCCCATCATCTCCACGTAAAGCGGCGCGGAGTCTTCCGGCGACAGCGGGACGAGTGTTGCCGGGTTCAGATCCCAGAATCCAAGGTAACGCTGGATCACGGCTCGGCTGTTATGCAGGTAGGAGCCGTGATAGCCGCGGTCGTACCATTGCTGCAGCAGGCTTTTGGGCGGCTCATAGACATTGTGGATCTGGTTGATCGTCACCCCGGAATTCGCCAGATGCAGGACCTGGTTGTTCAGGTTTGCATACATGTCGCGTTGCCCGCGCATCACCTCGCCAATCCGCGCCTTTCCCCATCGCGGCCAGCTATGCGATGCGAACATCACCTCCGCCTGATCGCCAAACCGGTACAGCGCGTCGTTGATATATTGCGACCACGCGAGCGCATCGCGCACCGGCGCGCCCCGCAAGGTGAGGACATTGTGCTGTCCGGCGACGATGTTCTCGGCGGCCCAGAATGCCTTGAGGTCCGGAAACCAGGTGTTMATCTCCGCCGGCGCTTCCGTGCCGGGTGTGTTCTGAAAGACCATCCGCACGCCGTCGATGGTCAGTTCCTCGATGGGCAACTCAATGCTCCGGGTCGGGGGCAGGATGCCAACATCCCCGCTGGCGACACCCTTGCCGATCGATGAATCCACATGGCCGTAGGGGCTCTGGGACAGGACGTCGCCGTAGGTATAGCTCTTGCGGCGGGTCATCGCGTTGCCGGCGTAGAGATTCTCGGAGATGGCCTCGTTGATGAAGCCCTTGGGCGCAAGGATCTGGACCTTCCCTGCGGCCAGAGCGGCATCGTCCACGACACCGCGGATCCCGCCGAAATGGTCACCGTGGGAATGGGAGATGATCACCGCCACGACAGGGCGTTCGCCGAGCCTCTCGTTGATGAATTTCAGCGCGGCCCGTGACGTTTCCTTGACCGTCAGGGGGTCGATCACGATCCAGCCCGTATTCCCTCGGATGAAGGAGACGTTGGCGAGGTCGAAGCCACGGACCTGATAGATGCCAGGCACAACTTCAAACAGGCCATACTCCATGTTGAGCAAGGCCTGGCGCTGCAGTGACGGATGGATGCTGTCAAAGTCCTTCCCGTTCAGGAGGAAGTTCCAGTTATCAATGTTCCAGGCCACGTCGCCCTTGTCATTCATAATCTTGCGATAGGGCGGCGAGGCGATGAAGCCGCGCTTCGCTTCCTGGAAGTCCTGCTTGTCGGCAAGGGGCAATATCCGCCGCTGCTGTTCCTGCGCTTCGATCGTGAATCGCGAAGGCATGTTCCCCTTGGGATGGAAATGCTGCTCCTGCGCGACCGAGGCATCACCAAATGCTCCAGCGACGACTGCGCCAAGCACAAGCGCCAGAATTCTCAATGAGCCGCTCATTTTCTAGCCCTCTGTATTGGCCGAATGAAACATCAGACGCGGAGACGAGACTTCGACGGAGCGGGCCTCTCCAGCGTGTCTCTCCTGTCCACGTGCGGCAAAGTGAGAGCTTGCTACGCAGCGTGGCTGCTGGATGCGACCCGCACCTGCCTTGCCGGCATCCAAGGACATCCCGGGTCGATCCACGCAGAGGACCGCCTCGACGCGAAGGGAACGACCCCGAGCAGTTTGCGGTTGTCCCACCGGCCCGGCGCATCACGGGGGATCTAGTAGCAGGCTGGATAGGGATAGTACCCGCACTGACCATAGCCGTAGCCATAGCCATAGGGCCGCGTCGCGGCGATTCCGGCGGCTGCGCCCAAGGCCGCCCCGCTGGCATACCAGGCGCCATTGTAGACCGGCGCATGCCAGTAGGCGCCGCCAACCCGGGCTCGATCATAGGCGCCCCAGCGGTCATAGCCGACGCGATCGTCACCCAATCGCGCATCGCCCAGTCGCGCAT
>NZ_JBFTRC010000355.1:0-2449 GCF_056399325.1 Allobosea sp. 01N443 | reverse complement strand
CGCCGGGCGGCGGCATAGGAGCCGAGCTTGTCGGTGATCATCCGCCGGGGCGCACAGCTCTGCTTCTTCAAAAGACGCCTCAGCAACCGCCGCGCTGCCTTGGTGTCACGCCGGGTCTGCACGATCTCATCTAGGGTATAGCCGTCCTGATCGACCGCCCGCCAGAGCCAATGCTTCTTTCCGGCGATGGTGACGACGCGATCTCGTCGAGATGCCAAAGGTCGCGGCGGCTCGGCCTCTTGCGCTTCAGGCGGTGGGCGTAATCCCGCCCGAACTTCAAGGCCCAGCGCCGCACCGTCTCGTAGGAGACGGSGATGCCGCGCTCCAGAAGCATCTCCTCCACCAGGCGAAGGCTCAGGGGAAAGCGGAAATACAGCCACACCGCATGGGMGATGATCGCCGGTGGGAACCGATGGCGCTTGTAGCTGATGGYCGGCAGGGTCATGCACGCCCACCTACACCGCTTGCCGCCATGCCGGAGTTAACGTGACAACGCCCGCCGGATAAATGGAACCTTCCGGCGGACTACCCGATGGTCGCGCCGAGCTATGCGGAATCCCGATCGGCCCTGGCGAAGGCGTCCGGCCTTGGTCAGTCGCGCAAGGCCGCCGCGTCTGCGCCTGAACCCATTGTCGAGGCTGCGACCACGGTCGCAGAAAAGCCAAAACGCGCCTCGCGCGTCAAGGCAAGCGCACCGACCGCGGTCGTGGCCGCGCCGGAGAGCATCCAGGCGAAGCGCGCGCCACTGGCGAAAGCTGTTGGGGAGCCAGTGGTGGAACCGCCCGCAAGACCCAAGAGGGCGCGCAAGACCGCCGCAACTACCGGATCGTGAGGCTCGGATCAAGTGCGCTTCGCCAAGTCGGCATCTATGTCGGCCGAATTCTCAGGGGCGAGAAGCCAGCCGACTTGCCAGTGTTGCGGCCGACCAAGTTCGATCTCGTCAACAAGCTCAAGACGGCGAAAGCGCTGGGCCTTACGGTGTCAACCACGCTCCTCGCACAGGCAACGGAGGTCATTGAATGATGTCGGCTATTGGGCGCGAACCGGCCAGGAGACACCTTCGGCGCCTTCTACTTGAGCGTCCCGTATCGTTCGAGATAGGCCAGCAGCAGACGCACCGTGGCGGGCGCGCCCTTGGCGGCGTAGCGCTGGCTGGTCCGTGTCGTGATGCCGAGCAGCGGCGCGACGCTGTGCTGGTTCAAGCCAAGCCGCTTGAGCGCGTCCCGGTATTCGTCGGCGGTCATCGCCAGCCCTCCCGCTGCAGCAGTTCCGGCAGCAGTGCGAACGCCGTCTCGACGGAGGGATAGTCCCACGACTGCATGGTCTCCTCCCGTTCGATCCAGCGATTGATGGTGGCGCAGTGATGCCCGCACTGGACCGACCAGCCGGTGTCGCGGACGCCGCAGAAAATCTCGTAAGCATCGTCGATGCTCTCGTCCTCCGCCCGGACGAACTTGGTCCAGAGCGCGACGTCGAGTTTGCGGAGCGCGCTGTTGGCGCGGGTGGTGATGACGTCGACGTTCATGACGTGCCTGCCTTCGACGCTTCGGCGTCGGCCTTGGCGATTTCAAGCGCATGATCCCGGAGCGCCTGCTCGACCTCGTCGGCGCTGATCGTCGGATCGTCCTCGAACGGGTCGTATCCGATGCGCTCGACATAGGCGGCGGCGAGGCGGGTCCGGCGCTCGTCCCCGGTCTCGGCAATCAAGCCTTCCGAGACGGCGGCGTCGAACAGCTTCGATTCCAGTTCGGCGATGTCGGCGGACCGGTGTTCGCCGGTCCCGATGCGCAGATTGAAGACGCCGCTAGGCAGGCGCTCGATATAGAGCGAGCCGAGATAGGTATATCCCGGCATCCCCTCGACCAGGTCGTCGCCGATGACTGCGCCGACGTCAGCGGATTCCTCGCGGCTGGCGATGAATTCAGCAAGCGTCATGGTCGTTCCTTGTCTGGCGCACGGATTCGTCCGTCGAGGGACCCAACATAACGACAGGATGTCGTCCTGCAAGTGGCCGATCACGGCAAATTGTCGTGGCCACGGCACTGCATCGGCCCTTCCTCGAGCTTTTCGAGATCGGGCAGGTCGCGCAGGCTGGCGAGACCGAACAGCGCGGCGATCTCTTACGGTACGTTGATGTCGCCAACTGCAGCCCGTCATCGGGATCGACCACAGGACAGGATGACTTCTTGACTCTCGCAGGGGCGCGCGCCTATCTCCGCGGCATCCGTTAGCACTCGACACCMGAGACTGCTAACAGATGCCGGTTGTGTTTTCACGCAGGCCGCGCGTTCCGTTTCTACCTTAGAGGAAGACAGAACCATGAAGTTCCGTCCGCTGCATGACCGCGTCGTGGTCCGTCGCCTTGATGGCGAAGAGAAGACCAAGGGTGGCATCATCATCCCCGAAACCGCCAAGGAAAAGCCCCAAGAGGGTGAAGTCGTCGCCGTCG
>NZ_JBFTRC010000354.1:0-2495 GCF_056399325.1 Allobosea sp. 01N443 | reverse complement strand
GTATCGCTCGACGAACCGCCTCTGTCGTCGTGGCGCTCCCATGGTGAACCTGGCCCATAGCGCCTCCTTCCACTCACGCGAAAAGACTGCACCATCAAAGCCCGGGATCAAACAGCTAGGCGGGTCTGCTGAAGCGGCCATGCTGTAGGAAGTGCCGCGTCTGCTCGATCGCCTCGCGGTTGCGCATGATCAGTGGATGTGTCGCGTGCAGCGTGATGTGATCGCTCATCCCGGTGGCGCGGGTGCGCACAACCGAGACCCGGCCGTCATTTGGCCGCGGCAATAGCAGGGACGAGAGTGGATAGAACGAGCGGTGGCCAGCGATCACGCCGAGCGGATAGTCGACTGGGCCGAGGATGCGGAGCAACTGCTCCGGCCTTGCCGTAACCAGCTCCGCGCCGGCCGGACCGAAGAACGCGCGATAGAGCGGGTTTCCCTTCAGCAGATCGGCGATCTCGCTGCCTCGTTGGGGGGCGCCAGCATCACGACATGGCCGAGCCGCTCTGGGCGGTGGCGGGTGATATAGGAGCGCGCCACTAGCCCTCCCATCGAATGAGTGACGAAATGCAGTCGGCCGTCGAGCCCGCCGCTGAAGCGCGCGATCGGCTCATGCAGTTGCGAGGCAATGTCGTCGAGGCCGTTGCTGCGCGCGGGATAGTCGAGGTTCAGGGTCCCGTAGCCATCGGCCTTCAGAATGCGTTCGAGCCCCGAGAGCGATCCGGAGCGCCGCGCAATGCCGTGCAGTAGAACGATGCCGTCCATGGGCCGCCATGCCTTACTGCGCGCTGGATAGAGGGATCGTTACCGTAGGTCGAGGAGGGGCACGTGTTTTCGCCATCCGGATGCCCGCCGCATGCTCGAAACCTGCGGCGACTATGCTTAAGTAGGCGGGGCTCGCGGCCCGCTCGCGCGTATGATGCGGTGCGTCTAAACTGCGCTCCGGCGCCGCGGGCCGAACAGGGACCGATAGCCATGATCAGTACCGACACCGATATTCTCGCCACGGCCGAGAGTTGGGCCAAGGCCGGGCGCGGCGTGGCGCTTGCCACTGTGATCGAGACCTGGGGCTCCGCCCCCCGCCCGGTGGGCTCGCATCTTGTCATCGATCAAGAGGGTAATTTCCTCGGCTCGGTCTCCGGAGGCTGCGTCGAGGGCGCCGTGGTGGAAGAGGCTGCCGACGTCATCGCCGATGGACAGGCGCGCACGCTTGAATTCGGCGTCGCGGACGAGACGGCCTGGAAGGTCGGTCTCTCCTGCGGCGGTCGCATTCGGGTCTATGTCGAGAAGGTGCACTGATGGCTTCCTGGGAAACACTTGCCGCCTTCGCGGTGTTGACGATCGCTGTCGCTTATTTCCCCGGCCCGGCTCTGCTTTACACGGCGGCGCAGACGATTACTCATGGCCGCCGCGCTGGCTTCATGGCGATGCTGGGCATCCATCTCGGCTGCTACCTGCATGTCATCGCAGCTGCCTTCGGCCTCTCGGCCGTGTTCAAGCATGTGCCGGAACTCTATGTCGCGGTGAAGCTCGCCGGCGCGCTCTATCTGGTCTGGCTCGGCATCGGCATGATCCGCTCCAGGCTCGGCGGAACGGATGTCGATGTCTCGCCGCCCAAGACCGTGAAACGGGCGTTGCTCGATTCCTTCATCGTCGAGGTGCTGAACCCCAAGGTGGCGCTGTTCTTCATCGCGTTGTTGCCGCAGTTCGTTAACCCCGCGGCGTCCCTGCCGGTCTGGGCGCAGTTCCTGATCCTCGGCACGATCGTGAATTTCGCCTTTTCCTCGGCCGATTTCGTGACGGTGCTGGGAGCATCGGCGGTCGTCAAGACGATGAAGAAGACCAAGTCCGGATTTGCCTTCGGCCGCTGGCTCGGTGGTTCTCTGATGATCGGCCTTGGCGTCAAGCTTGCGACCGACAGGGGCTGAGGCATGGATCTTTCGCTGCTCTCCGCGCTCAATGTCGAGCGCGCCGCCCGCCGTGCCGCAGTGCTGGTCACTGATATCGGCAGCGGTGCTCAACGGCTGGTAGGGGAGGCCGATCTCGCGACCGATCCGCTGGCTGGCCTGCTCGACAAGCAATTGCGTACCGGCAAGAGCGGTACGGTCGAGACGGAGGGGACACGTTACTTCCTGACCGTGCAGGTGCCTCCGCCGCGCGTCGTGGTCACCGGTGCGGTGCATATCTCGCAGGCGATGGCGCCGATGGCGAAGTTGCTGGATCTCGATGTCGCCATCATCGATCCGCGGACCGCCTTTGCTACGCCCGAACGCTTTCCCGACGTGACGCTGCTGCCGGAGTGGCCGGATGAAGCGATCAAGCAGCTCGGCCTCGATAGCTATACCGCCTTCGTCGCCCTGACCCCCGATCCGAAAATCGACGATCCCGGGCTGGAGGCGGCCTTGCGCTCGGACTGCTTCTATATCGGGGCGCTGGGCAGCCGGAAGACGCATGGCAGGCGCAACGAGCGCCTGACGGCGGCTGGCTTCGATGAGGCG
>NZ_JBFTRC010000353.1:0-2537 GCF_056399325.1 Allobosea sp. 01N443 | reverse complement strand
GGAGAAGGATGACGAGGGTCGGCGGCAGCATCGTCAGCAGGGCCGCGTTCATCAGGAGATGCCAGGTCGGCAGCGAGTCGGCCTGCGGCATCAGCTTCTTCAGCCCGATCACGGCATTGGCCATGGCGGGCTCGGTGGTGAGCAGCAGCGGCCAGAGATACTGGTTCCAGCCCATCAGGAAGAGGATGATCGCGAGCGCGACGATGTTGGAGCGCGAGAGCGGCAGCAGGATCAGGCGGAAGAACTGCCAGGGGCTGGCGCCGTCGATACGGGCGGCCTCGCAGAGTTCGTCCGGAATGGTCAGGAAGAACTGGCGGAACAGAAAGGTCGCGGTGGCCGAGGCAATCAAGGGCAGGATCAGGCCGGAATAGCGGTTGACCATGTTCCAGTCGAGATCGACCAGGACCTGCATGCCGAGCCATGAGCCGAGGATGTTGAGCGGCAGGGCGACATTCGCCGCCGATTCATAGGTCGGGACGATGCGGACCTCGATCGGCAGCATCAGCGACATGAAGATCAGCCAGAACACGGTCAGCCGGAAGGGAAAACGGAAATAGGTGACGGCGAAGGCCGCGATCACCGAGACCGAGAGTTTTCCGATGGTGATGCCGCTGGCGATGATGAAGGAGTTGAGCAGGAGCCGGCCGAAATTGGCGCTGCTCAACACGGTCTCCAGATTCGTGAAATAGGCGTCGCCAGGCAGCCAGGACATCGGCACCCGCATGACCTCCTGCTGGGTCAGCGTTCCCGTGACGAAGACGAAATAGAGCGGCAGGCAGACGAGTGCTGCGCCGACCAGCAGGATGAGATGGCAGACGACGTCAAGGACGGGCGTGCGCTCGTTCATGCTCAGGCGCTCCCCTTACACGCTGTAGTTCACGCGCCGCTCGATGAAGCGGAACTGCGCATAGGTGAGGAGCAGGGCCAGCCCCATCAGGATCACGGACTGGGCGGCGGACGAACCGAGATCGAGCGTGACGAAACCGTCCTGATAGACCTTGTAGACCAGGATCGAGGTCGCTCCGGCCGGGCCGCCGCGCGTCGTCGCGTCGACGATGGCGAAGGTCTCGAACAGCCCGTAGACGAAATTGATGACGATCAGGAAGAACAGCGTCGGCGCGATCATCGGCAGCGAGATGCGCAGGAACCGCTGGATCGGCCCGGCCCCGTCGAGATAGGCGGATTCCAGGATCGAATGGGGCACCGAAAGCAGCGCCGCGACCAGGAAGATGTAGTTGTAGCAGATGTGTTTCCAGGACGCCGCCATGACGATCAGGGCGAGCGCATGCGAGGAATTGCGGTTCGGATCCCAGTCGAAGCCGAGCCCCTGCAGCATATGGGCGACCGGGCCGACGCGCGGGTTGAACAGGAAGGCGAGCATGATGCCGGCGATCGCGGGCGCGATCGCATAGGGCAGCAGCAGGATGGTGCGGTAGGCACCGCGCCCGCGCAGGATGTGGTTCGAGGCGAAGGCGAGCAGCAGCGCGAGCGACAGCGTCAGCACGTTCTGCGCGACGGTGAACACGACCGTGACCTGGACCGAGGACCAATAAACGCTGCTGCGGAACAGCCGCTCGAAATTCTGGAAGCCGACCCATTGCGTCGTCGCGCCGAACGGATCGGTGAGCTGGAACGCCTGGATCAGCGCCCTGACGGAGGGGATGAAGAAGAACAGCAGGAGGATGAAGAGCTGCGGCGCCAGCAGCCAGAAGGGCAAGCGCCATTCCGTGAAATGGGCCCGCTTCAACCCGCTCTCGGCCTGCCCGTCGGAGAAAGCCGGAGCAGTCCGGCGCCGCAGCGGCCAGCGCAAGCGCCAGCCGCCGGCAGCCGCCGCGGGAAGCTCCGCCGCGCTATTTCTTGCCAGCATTGAGCTGCTCGTAGCGGCGCAACGACTCGTTGCCGCGCGAAACGGCATCGTCGAGCGCCTGCTGCACCGGCTTGCGGCCGAGGAAGGCGGCCGAGACCTCTTCCATGATCGCGACATTGATCTGGTTGCTGTTGCCGATACGGAAGCCCAGAGAATTGTCGCTCGGCGTGCCGCGCATCAGCTGCACGACCGCGATCTCGCGCGTCGGGTTCTTCTGGTAGTAGCCCTGCGCCTTGGCTGCGTCATAGGCAGCGACCGTGACCGGCACATAGCCGGTGGCCTGGTGCCACCAGACCTGCGTGTCGGTCTGGGCCAGGAAATTGTAGAAGGCGCCGATCGCCTTGTACTTCTCCGGCGTGTGCCCCTTCAGGGTCCAGAGCGCCGCGCCGCCGATGACGCTGTTCTTCGGCGTCACACCCTGCTCGAAGGGCATCTCGGCCGCGCTCCAGTCGAATTTGGCAGCGGCGACGACGGCGGCATGCGAGGCAGTCGAGGCGATGATCGTCGAGCATTCACCCGAGGTGAAGAGCTGGATCGGGATGACGCCCTGCCCCGCGAGCTGCATCACGCCGGGGCCGATCAGGCGCTTCATCCGCTCGACCTGGCCGACGAGCTTGCCCTTGTTGAAGACGAAGCTGGTGTCGAGCCCGTCCATGCCGTTGCGCTTGGT
>NZ_JBFTRC010000352.1:0-2546 GCF_056399325.1 Allobosea sp. 01N443 | reverse complement strand
ACGTGATGCCGATCTGAACTTTCCGCAGCCGGCCAAGAATTTTTCTTGCGCCATGGGGTTTTCGATCAACGCGGAAAACACGCCCCAACTCTATACGTTGATGCGGAGGATGTTCCTGGATGTGGGGCTCTCCACCTACGGCATGAAGAACAAATTTCACCGCACTCGTCCTTTCGTGGCCCATTCCGAAACCACGTGCACGCCTGCCGACGARAGTGTTCTGCGGACCGATGGATCCTATCCGTCAGGCCATTCGGCAGTCGGGTGGGGTTGGGCACTTGCATTGGCGGAAATCAATCCGGAACGTTCGAACGAACTCCTGGCCCGTGGCCTGGCATTTGGACGGAGCCGGGTCATCTGCAACGCGCATTGGCAAAGCGATATTGAGGCGGGCCGGACCATGGCCGCAGCGACCTTCGCCCGACTGCACGCTGATGGCTCGTTTGTGGCCGACATGAAGGCTGCGCGCGAAGAGGTTTTAAAGATGCGTCAAGCCAATAAGCCCGCTAGCGGCTGCGATGCGGAAGCCGCAGCGTTCTCTGCGCAATAAGACCCCAAGCACCGGCTCGATGCTGCGCGGCCATATTTCGAAATAGATTGGAACCGAATCAAATGCTCGCAAAAATTGTCCTGACCTCCATCGGCGTTACTYTCCTCGTCCTGACATCGTTGGGGGCGCAGGCGATGCCGATGTCATCCGCTCTCTCGCAAGCGAAGGCATACGGCGTCACAAAGGTCGCGGGCGGATGCGCTGTCGGCTTCTATCGCGGGCCGCTCGGCGGCTGCGTTCGGGCTGGGGGGGGGCGTCGTCGTTGCGCCGCGCCCCGTGGTTGTCGCTCCTCGCCCGGTCGTCGTTGCTCCCCCGCCCGTTGTGGTCGCTCCTCGCACGATCGTTCGCCCGCGCCCCGTCGTCATTGATCGACGGCCGATTGTGATCCGTTAGGTCGTGCCGCGCTCGAGCACATCGGTCTGAAGCGGAAGAAGTAAAATGCATAAATATCTGAACTTCATGGCCCGTTATACCAACGGCCCTTATGCTTGACCGATATGCGCCCAGTGTCTCAATCCGATGGATGTGATGGTTCTTGGCTGATCGACGAGGCGGTTCCATGCCTCGCAGGCGGCGTCGATGATGTCGTCGTAGCTGTCGAAGACGCGGTTTGAGAACCAGTTTGCGCGCAGATATTGCCAGATGTTCTCGACCGGGTTCAGTTCGGGCGAGCGCGATGGCAGGAAGATCAGGGAGATGTTTCTCGGCACGACGAGCTTGGCGGTTGTGTGCCATCCGGCGCGGTCGAGCAGCAGGACGGCATGGGCGCCCCTGGCGACCGCCACGGCGATCTCATCGAGATGGGCCTGCATGGCGCAGGTATCGGCGAAGGGCATGGCGAGCGCCGCGCCAACGCCCCGTGCCGGGCAGATCGCTCCGAACAGATAGGCGCTCTCGTAGCGCTGGTCGGCCGGTTGGCGCGGCCTGGTTCCGCGTCTGGCCCATTGCCGGACGAGGCCGTTCTTCTGGCCGATGCGGGCCTCGTCCTGGAACCAGAGTCCGATCGGCCTGCGCCGGGGGATGTGAGCGAGATGGGCCTTCAGTGTCGCCGCGAAGTTTTTTTGAACGCCTCGATCACGCGCTCATCCTGCGCCGGATGATGGGGCCTCGCGCTGATATGGGAGAAGCCGATCTGCTTCAGCAACTTGCCGATCGTGCGCTCGTGATAATCGATGCCAAAGCGCTCAAGGATGATCTTCTGCAGGTCGATGCGCCGCCAACGCACCACGCCATCGACGGCGCGGTCGGGGCCGGTCTCGACGATGGTCGCCAGGGCGGCGAGTTGATCGATCGAGAGCCTGGGCGGATGTCCCTTCGAGCGGATGTCCTTCAGCCCGTCGGGGCCGCCTTCGTTGAAGCGGTGAACCCAGTCGCGCAGCGTCTGGCGGTCCATCCCGCCGATCCGCGCAGCCTGCTCCCGGTCCATGCCATCGAGAACCGCCGCCAGCGACAGAAGCCGGCGGCTCTGGTTGGCGTGCCTCGACCCCGCCGCGAGCCGTCGCAGATCGACGGCCGAGTAGTCCGTACGAAGCTTCACCGCAGCAGCCATGGTCGCGCCCATGGAATCAGCGAAACCGATCGCCGAAAAGGCCCCGTGAGTCAGCCTCAGTGGCCGTTGGTATTAGTAACAGGCTTAGGATTGCCGGCCGGCCCAGGGGCGGCGCAGGAAAATCCCGTCACGGCCATCGGCATCGCGCTGGAACCGGACGCAACAATGGTCAAACACGCGTAGGCTGCCAATGCCCGCCTACGCGAGGTTTTCCCAAAGGGCTACGCATTGGATGCAACGCACCGCCCGCACATCACGATGCTGCAGCGGTTCGTCCAGACGGCAGCCCTCGACAAAGTCTACGCTGCGGTTGGCGATGTCCTTGCCATTGAGAAACCACCTGGATTGGCGCGCCATTCTCCAACGCGATGACCAAGGTCACGTTGTTCCGCTCCGCTGCGGCTTCAGATGGTCGAGCAGATCCATTGGTACAGGAAAGACCACGGT
>NZ_JBFTRC010000351.1:0-2695 GCF_056399325.1 Allobosea sp. 01N443 | reverse complement strand
ACTCCCAGCCACCCTCGACCGCGGTCAGCGTGCCGCTGGAGGCGGTGAGATTGCGGATCGCCAGCACATCGCCATCAGGATCCAGCGCCCCTGCGAGCAGTCCGATCGCGGTGATCAGCAACGTCTCGCAGCGCCCGATGCTGCGCAGGCTGACCACACCGGCAAGCAGCGGGGCGCGGTTGCTGCGCGGGCTCCCGGGGCCACCGGGACCGCCGGGATTCTCGCCACCGGGTCCGCCAGGGTTCTCGCCGCCCGGGCCGGAATGGCCGCCCGGGCCGGGGTGGTGGCCGCCCGAGCCGCCGCCGGCCGAGGCGATCCCCTCGAAGTCATGGCCACCGCCAGAGCCGGCACTGCCGGAGAGGCCGCCGCCATGGCTGAGCGTCAGGTTGTCATTGCTSGCCGGRTCSCCGAAGACATCCTCGAGCTTGGCCGGCGAGAAGCGGCGCAGCGGCAGCTGCTCATAGTCGATCGGCGGGGAATCGATGCCGAGGAAGGCGGCAAGCCCGSCCGTGCCGACMGCCTGGCCGCCGGAGCCGAGCGCCGGGTCGTCCTCGGGCCCTTTCTTGATTGCTCCGGTCTCGTCCTCGGCCTCCTTGTCCGCCTCCTCGGCCTGCGCCTGCCTCGAGGGGCCTCCCCCAGCCGCATCCTCGCCCGGGGKCTCRGTGGGCGGACCGAGATCGGACTTGGCGTGGCTGGGGAAGAGGCTCTTGACGTAGATCGCGACCGCGGTCAGCGCGAGCACGACCAGCGCCGGCCAGCGCGASGACGGCGCCRCGTCCTCGTCGGTGATCTTGCGGTAGCTCTGCTCCGCGGMSGGCGCGCCCGGCGCCGGGGCCTTGAGGGTYYTGATCTCGATCATGCCGACACCCGTTCATGCGCAGGCTTGAAGGGAGCTGCGATAGGACTGGCCTGCGGCATCCGCAGCGGTGCTGCCGGCGTGCTGGCCGGGGCGACCTGCGTCGTCGCCGGGGTCAGGATCTCGTTGCGCGGCCCGAAGGCGGCGAGCTTGCCGTTCTGGATGACGCCGACGAAGTCGACGGCGGCGAGCGCGCTYGGCCGGTGCGCCACGATGATCGCGATGCCGCCGCGCTCCTTGACCGTCTCGATCGCCGCCTTGAGCGCGCTCTCGCCCTCGCCGTCGAGRTTCGAGTTCGGCTCGTCCATGACGACCAGGAAGGGGTTGCCGTAGAGCGCCCGCGCCAGGCCGATGCGCTGGCGCTGGCCGGCCGAGAGCGCCGCGCCTTGCGGCCCGAGCTGGGTCTGGTAGCCATCGGCCAGMCGYACGAYCATCTCGTGGATGCCGGCCGCCTTSGCYGCCGCCACGACCCCGGCGGCGTCGCTCTCAGCCGAGAGCCGCGAGATGTTCTCCTCGACGCTGGCATCGAGCAGGCTGACCTCCTGCGGGAGATAGCCGATGAAGCGSCCGAGGCTGGCCTCCGGCCATTGCGCCAGCTCGGCGCCGTCGAGCCGGACCGAGCCGCGCAGGCACGGCCAGATCCCGGTCAGGGCCCGCACCAGCGTCGTCTTGCCGCCGCCGCTCGGGCCGATCAGGCCRAGCGCCGTGCCGGCCTTCAGGTCGAAGCCGACCTCGCTGAGCAGGACCTGGCCCGAGACCGGGGCGGCGACCGTGATCTTGTCGACCTTGAGCGCGCCGACCGGCGCCGGCAGCTGCATCGGCACCACMGCCTGGCTCAGCGCCACCACCGTCTCGCGCAGGCGCTGGAAGGCGGCGCGTGCCGCGACGAAGGACTTCCAGTTGGCGATCGCGAGATCGACCGGCGCCAGYGCCCGCGACGAGGCGACCGAGGAGGCGATGATCGCSCCGGCCGAGAGCTCGCCCTTGATCGTCAGATAGGCGCCCATCCCGAGGATCGCCGATTGCAGGATCATGCGCAGCACGCGCGAGACCGCGCCCAGGCTGCCGCCGAGGTCATTGGCCTTGGTCTGCAGCGCCAGATGYTCGCGGTTGGCAAGGTTGAAGCGCTCGACCGCCCGGTCGGCAAAGCCCATCGCCTTCAGCACCTCGGCATTGCGGGCATTGGAATCGGCGATCGCGCCGCGGGTGATCGCCGCCTGGCGCGTCGTGCCGTTGAGCCGGCGGGTCAGGATCTCGCTCGCCACCGTCAGCAGGGTCAGCACCACSGCGCCCGCCAGCGTCAGCGCGCCGAGCCAGGGGTGCAGGAAATAGGCGAAGGCGAGATARAGCGGGATCCAGGGCAGGTCGAACAGCGCGCCCGGCCCCTGGCTGCCGAGGAAGCCGCGCACCGTGTCGACATCGCGCCCGCGCTCCAGCGCCTCGGTGCTCGARAAGCCGAARCGCGGCATGTCGATCGCCACCCGGTGCGCCAGCGGCGCGATATCCTTGTCGAGCCGGGCCCCGACCCGGACCAGCACCTGCGAGCGGATCACGTCGAAGGCGCCCTGGAACAAATAGAGCCCRATCGCCAGCGCCGAGAGCGCCGCCAGCGTCTGGACGCTGCCCGAGGTCAGCGCCCGRTCATAGACCTGCAGCATGTAGAATGAGCCGGTCAGCGCCAGCACATTGATCAGCCCCGAGACCGCRAACAGGAAGAGGAAGGCGGAGCGGAAGCCGAGCGTCAGCCTGGCGGCATCGCGCTTGCGGGCGGAGGTCTGTGCCTTGGAAGGTGCCATGATCGCAAACCGTCAAAAGGAGAAGCAGTCGGCAGGAAGGCGG
>NZ_JBFTRC010000350.1:0-2697 GCF_056399325.1 Allobosea sp. 01N443 | reverse complement strand
GCGTATGGGGGAGCGCACCTGCGATCAGCTCCACCGCCGGGCGCTGATCGGAGAGCGAGAGGCCGAAATCGCCCTGTGCGATGCCGGCGAGATAGGAGACGTATTGCTGCCAGAGGGGTCGATCGAGCCCGAATTTCTCGCGGTAATGCGCGATGAGTTCGGGCGAGGCCTGGTCTCCGACCAGGGCATCGATCGGGTCCCCCGACAGGTTCAGCGCGACGAAGGTCAGGGTCACGATCAGCCAAACCGTCAGGAGGCCGCGCGCCAGCTTGGTCAGGAAATGACGGCCCGGCATCACGACGCCACGCGGTTTTGTGTTCCGACGAGCAGGTCGGGGTCGTTGAGCAGCACGGCCTGCGGCGACTTCTCCAGGATGGCAGCAAGGCCATCGGCATCGACATCTCCGACACGGCGCCCGGTTCCGCTCCCTCCCGCCGTGACCCAGACCGGCACATGCCCGAGCAGGCCTGTCGCGACCGTTCCGTCGAGACCGCCTTCCCAGATCCGGAAGGCGCTCGCTCCGGCTGCCGCGAAATGGTCCGGGTTTGCCTTATCGGGAAGGAAGGCGAGCACCCGGACGCCCGGCATCTGGAGCCGGGCGTGGGCGACCTGCAGGACGTCGCGCACACCGATCCATACCCGATCGCGCAGCCCTGCCCCATCGATCACCGCGATCACCGCGTCGATGATCGTCAGATCCTGCGTCTTGACGTCGATCAGGGCCTGTCGATGCGGGCAGATCGCTGCGAGCGCCTCGGCCAGGGTCGCGAGCCGGATGCCGCTCGAGCGCGCGATCGTCGCCAGCTCCGCGTAGGTGGTTGTCGCGATGGCCGCCGTGCTGCCTGCCAGCCGCGCCAGATCTGGATCATGCGCGGCGATGACGACGCCGTCCGCCGTCAGGCGCGCATCGGTCTCGACGAGATCGGCCCCGGCGGCGATCGCCGCCCGATAGGCCTCCAGCGTATTCTCCGGGTAGCCGGCGGAGTGGCCGCGATGGGCAATGACAAGCGGCCGGTTCACGATTCTGCCCTCAGTTCTTCGGAGAAATGGCAGCGGACGCTGCGGCCACCCTCGACTTCCCGCAGCACCGGCATCTCGACGGAGCAACGCGGGCGGGCATAGGGGCAGCGGGTGTGGAAATGACAGCCCGGGGGCGGATTGGCAGGCGACGGCGGATCGCCCATAAGCCGGGCCGATCGCGTGCGCCTGGGCGCGGAGAGATCGGGAATCGCGGCCAGAAGCGCCATGGTGTAGGGGTGCAGCGGCTGCCGGTAGACCGGATCCGTCGGCCCCTCCTCGACGATCTGGCCGAGATACATCACGGCGATGCGGTGCGAGAGCTGCTTCACTACGCGCAAATCGTGGGAGATGAAGAGATAGGCGATATCGAACCGCTCCTGCAGCTCCTGCAGGAGTTCGGTCACCTTCGATTGAACGGAGACATCGAGCGCCGAGACCGGTTCATCACAGACGATCAGGCTGGGTTTCATGGCCAGCGCGCGGGCGATGACGACGCGCTGCGCCTGGCCGMCACTGATCTGATGGGGAAAGTGTCCGGCCGTTTCCGGCGGGAGGGCCACCGCCCGCATCAGGCGCGCGACCTCGGCATCCCGACCGGCCCGATCTCCGATCTCGTGCAGGTCGAGCGGCTCGCGGATCTGCCGGCCGATGCTCAGCCGCGGATCGAGCGCCGATTGCGGATTCTGGAAGATCATCTGGATGTCGCGGCGCTGCCGCTGCCAGTCGCCCGGGCTCAAACCGGCAAGGTCGCGCCCCTTGAAGACGATCTCGCCGCCGCTCGGGCGCTCGAGCCCGACGATCATCCGGCCGGTCGTGGACTTGCCACAACCGGATTCCCCGACAAGGCCGAGCGTCTCGCCGACCCGCAGCATGAGCGAGACATCTTCGACGGCGCGGATCGTCTGCTGCGACCGGAAGAAGGAGCGTCCGCCGCCGAAATGGCGACGCAGCTTCGAGACCCGCAGCAGCGGTTCCGACCGTTCACTCATGAGGCGACCCGCTCGCGATAGACCGGCGCGGAGACATCGAGGCGCGGCATTGCGGCCAGAAGCTCGCGCGTGTATTGCGCTTCCGGCGCCTGCAGGATGCGCTCGGCCGGGCCGGCCTCGACCACGCGGCCATGGCGCATCACGACGACATCGTCGGCCATCTCGGCGACAACCCCGAGATCATGGGTAACGAACAGGATCGCCATGCCCAGCTCGGCCTTCAGCC
This sequence comes from Allobosea sp. 01N443, assembly GCF_056399325.1. Taxonomy (NCBI): domain Bacteria; kingdom Pseudomonadati; phylum Pseudomonadota; class Alphaproteobacteria; order Hyphomicrobiales; family Alloboseaceae; genus Allobosea; species Allobosea sp. 01N443. Next base: position 462 of record NZ_JBFTRC010000350.1, on the reverse strand, counting down.
GGTTGAGCAGGTCGAGGATCTGCGCCTGGATCGTCACGTCGAGTGCCGTCGTCGGCTCGTCGGCGATCAGCAGACRCGGCTCGCAGGCCAGCGCCATCGCGATCATCACGCGCTGCGCCATGCCGCCGGAGAACTGGTGGACATAGGATGCCAATCTTTGTGCGGGCTCGGGAATTCCGACCATCCGCAGCAGCTCGAGCTCGCGCGCCTGGCGCTGCGGCTCGGAGAGCGAGCTGTGCAGCCGCAGGGTCTCGCGCAGTTGCGTGCCGACGGTGTGCAGCGGATTGAGCGAGCCGAGCGGGTCCTGGAATACCATGCCGATGCCGCGTCCACGGATCGTCTCCAGCTCGCTTTCGCTCGCCAGGGCGAGATCGCGCCCCTCGAACAGGATGCGCCCGCCGACGCGCCGGCCGTTCCGCGGCAGCAAGCCGAGCACGGCCTGGCAGGAGACGCTCTTGCCGC
>NZ_JBFTRC010000349.1:0-2717 GCF_056399325.1 Allobosea sp. 01N443 | reverse complement strand
ACCCGGCTTGGAAGGATCGGTTCAAAGCGTTCGTTGGGTTAACGGTGGGTCAAGATTAGTCGCGCAGCGATGCACAGTCAGACTGTGCACGGCAGCGATAAATGCCGGGTTTTATGGGCGTTCCCCGAAGGTTCTCGTCGAGAGCAGACGGAAGTCGGATGCTGACGCAGGATGAAATCTGGATCTTGCAACTGTTTCGGCCAGACAGGGGCTGCATCGATTTGCGGCCGGGCAAAGCGCGCGACGAACTTATCCGCAAAGGACTGATCGAATGGACGCAAGCGCCAGCGTGGGCGGGCGTCAACACCTACGCACTGACCGAGCGCGGGCGAGCGGTTATGGGAGTGCTGCCGAATTCGCGGGAATGATCTGTTGCGAGGATGCGAGCGAATCAGCCGAGTTGAGGCGCCCGATCGAATTGAGCTTTCGGACCGAGGTCGAAAGGGCAGAATGACCCCGAGCTGACCTCGGGAGGGTCCGCTTGTTGGCTCAGAACCTCACGGCGAGCACGCCCTTGAAAGCGTGGTCCTGAGCGTCCTGGGCCAGCTGCCCGGTATACGACAGGCCCAGCGTGGCGCTCTGGCTGATCGCGAGGTCGAGCCCGGCCTCGACGAGGGCCGCGTCCTTCGCAATCGGCAGGCCGGCCACCGTGAAGGCGCTAGAGCCGGCGAAGGCGAGCGTTGTTTTCGGGTCGACGTCGCCGAAGGCGTGGCGCCAGGCGAGCCCGCCGCGCAAGGTCAGGCTCATGCCTTGCAGGTCGAGGCTGGTCGCGGCACGCAAGCCCAGCGTGGAATAGCCGAGGCTGGTGTCGTCGCCGCGGCCGGTCAGCGCCGTCGCGCCGCCGGTCTCGCTGAACGGCGCTGCACCAATCTGCCGACCCAAGGAGCAGTATTGGATCATCCTTTCGGTTGATAGGTGCCCCGAAAGACGGCGTTGAATCTCTTCGGATTTTGGCGCTCTCATTAGACAGCCGAGGCGCGCCTGGATTTGTCCAACCCCCCGGTGAGAGCCGGGCTGGCAATCGCCCGCCGGTCCGGCTCGCCCAAAGGTGACCATCGGGTGATGCGTAGTTCACACCCTCGGCCGGTGGTGGGGCTATGCAGGGCAAGGGCTGACCGTGCCGGGGGGCTCCGTGCTGGACCATTGAAAAGAGTCTGCCCCACCAAGCGGCGGGGCAGGGCGGCCAGCTTAGCCAGCCATCGAGATCACCAGCGTGCGGAATGGTGTCGTCCGGTACCCGTGGGCGGGCGCCCAAGGCGGTGGTGCGCCTCGGCGATGACCGTACCCGTACCCGTCGTCGTAACGGTCGCGCCGGTAGTAGCGTTGCCGTTGCTGGTAATACTCCATCTCAGCTATCCGATGATCGCGATTGTGGCGCGTGTATTCCGCGGGCAGCTTGTCCAGCGACTCGGACGCGCGGAAGTTTTGTGCTGCGGCGTTGGGCATCGTGGCCGGCGCCCCAAGGAAAAAAACTAGCGATCAAAAGCGGACGCATTGGGTGTCCTCCCTGCACCATGCCGGAGGGCGCAATGCTTGGCGGTCGCGAAAACTCAGATGCGGCCCTTGGAGGGGGCGGCTACACCGGGTCTGACTTGACCCGTTCGAATAACTTCTTCGCGGAAACACTCCGCACGTCGCCTCCGCTGCCCAGAGCCAGGAAACTCCCTGATTATAAGTTGTGCCGCGGAACCGGCAGTTTCGCTGTGGGTTCGATTCACGCGTGTTGGCGTCGCCGCACATCCGGCGCCCTCACGGCCTGGTCGCCCCGCCGCCAAATCCCCCGGAGGCGGGGCGACCGTGCCTAACTTCGCCGAGTTTAGACCTGCCTAAGCGATGCCGGACCTCCGTATGCCATGATTGTTTGTCGGAACCGTTCCGCAGCCCGCCGCGTGAGGTCGTCTTCGTCTTCGGCGACGTGCAAGAATGCAGCCACGATGTAAGCTAACCGAGCACGCTCCCGCTCCTCAAATCCCTCGGGAACGGTCGATCTGACTTCGTTCCAAGCGGCCTCCAGAGCCGCCTGCGCGCGAGCGAGGTCAACGGGGTCCCTCAGCGATGAGAATGGCATGGCTCCCTCCTTCCCCAGGAAACTGCGAAAAAAATTTAGGCAAGCAGCCTGCGGCGACAAGGGGTGAACGATAGGATTCCGCAGATGATTGGCTGCGAGCCACTCGCCCAATGCATCGACTCGGTCAGGCCTGGGCGTTACCGCGTCCCTACTTCCCACGAAGCAATCGCCGGCGCGCTTCCTCCGCGGCTTTGGCGGAATTCTTCGCCTTCAGCGGCGGACGGCGCTCGGGCTTGTCGACGCTGGGCTCGATATAACGATCTTTCGGGCGTGAGGTGCGTTCTCGGATGTAACTACGAAGCGCCGCCTCATCGAAGGTCCAAAGTCCCCCGATCTTCGCCGCCCCAGGCAATTCCCCGCGGAGAGCCATCGATTGGATTATGCGCCGCCCCACGCCCAGGATTGCGGCGGCGGCTTCACTTCGGATCCGCTCAGGCTTCACTACTTCATCCTTGAAGTCCCAACCCGTCGAATGTCCGAGACTATTCGGAGTGAGCGATAACAAAAAGATCGGGTTGTTGGGGCTCCGGCCGCCCGTTGATACGGGATGACGGAGAGCGGTCTTCCGGTCAGGCTCCATCGATCCAACCGGTCAGGAGGCCTGCCATGGAGCTGTTCGTCGGTCTTGATGTGTCTGTTCGCACCACCA
>NZ_JBFTRC010000348.1:0-2728 GCF_056399325.1 Allobosea sp. 01N443 | reverse complement strand
AGACTTCGTTGCCGCCTACAATTTCGGCCGCCGGCTGAAGACCCTTAGGGGGCTCACACCCTACGAGTTCATCTGCAAATGCTGGACTTCAGAGCCAGAACGATTCAGGCTCGATCCAATCCATCAAATGCCGGGACTGAACATCTAGACGGCGTGATGCAGGCGCCGGGCGGCCCGGAGGAGGATAGCTCGGGCGGCTTCAGCMATGGTGGCTGGACCTTCCACTACTGGGACGAGCCGATGGGCGAGGTCATGGAAAAGGCCTTCGCCGAGGAATTCGACCTGCTGCTCGGCCGCAAGACCTACGACATCTTCGCGGCGCATTGGCCGCATGCCGGCGACGACCCGGTCGCCATGAAGTTCAACGCCTGCATCAAATATGTCGCGACCTCTGCGCCGAAGACGCTGAACTGGCAGAACTCGGTCGCGCTACGTGGCGATATCGCCGCCGAGGTGGCGGCGCTGAAGCGCCAGGACGGTCCCAAGCTCCTGCTCCAGGGCAGCAGCGAACTGATCCAGCTGCTGCTGGCGAAGGACCTGATCGACGAGTTCAACCTGCTGATCTTCCCGGTGGTGCTCGGCGCAGGCAAGCGGCTGTTCGGCGAGGGCACCATGCCCGCTGCCTTCACGCTGGTCGAGAGCAGGGTTTCGAGCACGGGCGTGATCATGGCGACCTATCGTCGAGCCGGTGCGGTTACGACCGGCTCCTTCGCGCTTGAGGCTCCGAGCGAGGACGAGATCGCGCGCCGCGAGAAAAATCTCAGCGCAGCCTGAAAAAAGTTTCGGCGCGTTGTCGATTCCGGAGCGCGCCGTTCGACGTGAGGACAGAGAGCGGGAATTCTCCGCTCTCCGAACCAAAGTCAGAACCCACCCACCCCATCAGGAGAAGACCGATGCGCTTCATGATCATCGTCAAGGCGACCCTGGATTCCGAAGCCGGCATCATGCCGAGCGAGGAACTGCTGACCGCCATGGGCACCTATAACGAGCAACTGGTAAAGGCCGGCATCATGCTCGCCGGTGACGGGCTGCATCCCAGCTCCAAGGGCGCACGCATCCGCTTCTCAGGCGCCAAGCGTGCCGTCGTCGACGGACCTTTCGCCGAGACCAAGGAACTGATCGCCGGTTTCTGGATCTGGCAGTGCAAGTCGATGGAAGAGGCGGTCGAATGGGTCAAGCGCTGCCCGAATCCAATGACAGGCGATTCCGAGATCGAGATCCGCCGGATCTTCGAGGCCGAGGATTTCGGAGAGGCCTTCACCCCGGAGCTGCGCGAGCAGGAAGAGCGCATCCGCGCCGAGGCCGCGAAAAAGGCCGGCTGACCTGTCGATTTCGCGACGCGTCGATCGACGTGTCCTCAGGAGCGGCGGGGCACCAGGCCCCGACCGGCTTCGGACCACCGACTCCAGGAGCAAATCCATGCGTTACATGATCATGGTCAAGGCGACCAAGGACAGCGAAGCGGGYATCTTCCCGGAAGACGACAGTCTGATGGCGGCGATGGCGGCCTATCACGAGGAGCTTGCCAAGGCCGGCATGCTGCTCGACGGCTCCGGCCTGAAGCCGAGCTGGAAGGGCTGGAGGATCAAGTACTCGGCCGACGGCAAGAACCGCGTCGTTGACGGCCCCTTCGCCGAGACCAAGGAGCTGGTCGCCGGTTACACCGTGATCAAGGCCAAGTCCCGCGAGGAAGCGCTCGAATGGACGCGGCGCTTTCCCAGGCCCTTCGAGCCGGGTCAGGAGTGCGAAATCGAGATCCGCGAACTCTATGAGCTGGAGGATTTCGAGCAGTTCGAATCGGTCGAGCGCTTCCGGGAAATGGGCATCGGCGGTGAGTGACGGCGGGACGATACCTGCCGCTGCGTCTTGCGCCATCGGTCTGTGGAGGCTTTCATGAATACGGTCTTGTCCAAGGATGGCACCGCCATCGCCTATCAGCGCTTCGGTTCCGGCCCGGCGGTCATCCTCGTCGACGGCGCGCTCTGCAGCCGCGCCTTCGGGCCGATGCCGAAGCTTGCGCCGCTGCTGGCGGAGCGCTTCACCGTCTTCGTCTATGACCGCCGCGGGCGCGGCGATAGCGGCGACTCGCCGACCTATGCCAAGCAGCGCGAGATCGAGGACATCGCTGCGCTCGTCGCCGAGGCGGGCGGCGAGGCAGCGGCTGTCGGCCTCTCATCCGGCGCCGCATTGGCGCTTGAAGCTGCCGCCGCAGGCGTGCCGATTCGCCGGCTCGCGCTGTACGAACCGCCTTATCTCGCCGCTGACAAGGAGGGCCGGCAGCCGCCGCAGGACTGCCCCGGCAAGCTCAGGGCGCTGATCGCCGCGGGCCGGCGCAGCGCCGCAGTGCGCTTCTTCATGGTCGATATCGTCGGCATGCCGACATTTGTCGGCTGGCTGATGCGGCTGATGCCGGGCTGGTCCAAGCTCAAGGCAGTGGCCCACACGCTGGTCTACGACACGACGATCATGGGCGATTTCACGGTGCCGGCCGAGCGGTTCGCCAAGGTCGCAGTTCCGACGCTGTTGCTTGCAGGGGAGAAGAGCCCGCGCTCGCTGAGAATGGCGGCGCAGGCTGCGGCCGATTCCGTTCCGGGAGCCAGTCAYGCCGTGCTGAAGGGGCAGACGCACAATGTCTCGCTGCCGGTGTTGGCGCCAGAGCTGGAACGCTTTCTCGCGGCCTGACCGCAGACCGGACGGCTTGCGCAGCAAGGGCCGAAATGGTGTGTAT
>NZ_JBFTRC010000347.1:0-2760 GCF_056399325.1 Allobosea sp. 01N443 | reverse complement strand
GCTTTGAATGTTCAGCCATGTCCATCTCCTGTGCGGTATTCCGCTGTCGCCGGCAGTAACGAAAAAAGGCCAAGCAGAAGCTTGGCCTTCCCTCGAATGACTGTTGTCGACGATGCCAGTACATCCGTGGTCATCGTCGAAGAAACAGTCAGATCATGCGGCTTGGAGCTGCTCGGCCGCCATCTTGCCCGACTTGTTGTCGCGGGCGACTTCGAAGCCGAGCTTCTGGCCTTCCTGCAAATCGCGCATTCCAGCGCGCTCGACGGCGGAGATGTGAACGAACACATCCTGGCTGCCGTCGTCAGGCTGAATGAAGCCAAAACCCTTGGTGGAATTGAACCATTTCACTGTGCCGGTGGTCATGAGAAACCCTCCTTTTTGGCAAGACCTGTCGTTCGCCGAACGAATGTTCGGCGAGTTCAGAACGATTTCGAAAGGGGGAGTTCATCAGAGCCGCGCCGAAGCGCGAAAATAACAAGGACCGTCCAAGCAAATATCGACAAAAACCAAWCTACACGTCGACACAGCCAATGTCAATGTTCGATTTACGGCATCGAATAATACATGCAGAACAAGGCAAAACACTTACGAAATCAGGAATATCTTTCGCTTTCGTCCTTTTTGAACTGCTAGGCCTACAGAGCGCAAAATTCGAAGGACCACACACAACCAGTAGGAGACGCGCCCCAAGGCACGAATGTCCGGTTCTGGGCAGACAGCCAACTTCGGCTCTCCACCTTTCTCAGACCATGGCGACGTCCGCTTTGCGGCAAGCTCGCCAATGTCAGATTTCGAGCGAACCCCTGATCACCGCTCTCGACCCAAGTGAGACGTTCGCGGCAAACTGCCAGACGGTGAAAGATGGCCGATTTTGTTGAAGAAGTCGGTGTTGCTGCGAGCCTGAGGTTCTGATTCAGTCGTCCTTGGGCGGAGGGCGGCGCGATGATGGGCGAGCGGACGGTTGCGCAGGAGGCACTAATCTACGAGTTCAGCCTTGAGCGGCATGTCCCGGCCAACCACCTGCTGCGCTCGATCGACCGCTTCGTCGATCTGTCCGGCATCCGTGCGCATCTACGTCCCTACTACAGCGACACCGGCCGGCCCTCGATCGATCCCGAGCTGATGATCCGGATGCTGATCGTCGGCTACTGCTTCGGCATCCGCTCCGAGCGCAGGCTTTGCGACGAAGTCCATCTGAACCTCGCCTATCGCTGGTTTCTTTAGGCGGGCATGTGTCAACTCCGTTTTGCGTGCCGATGCGGATCGGGAGCGCCCGGACGAGTTCAGGCTACTTTGCGTGCTCGACGCTGGCTGCGTCGGCGGACAGGATGGGTTGAGAAGGATCGAACGGCCTAGCTCTGCCTCGCGATTAGACCGGYGAATGCCGTGCCATCGCAACCAGCGATGCGTGCTCGTCCGACCCTCGCACCCTCCCGGGCGCTCTTTTCCGCCGCGGCGACGGAACTATGCAAGTCGATCGCTAAATGGAGTTCCCGCGACGCGGCTAAGCGGCGACCGATCCGGGCGTCGCTGACCAACGGAACTCAGTGCCCTCGGTCCACATGCGGTGCGTGATGACCGCGAGCCGGCGTGCGAGAGCAACCTTCGCGACCTTCACGCTGCCGCGCTTCGCCAGCCGCATGGCCCACGACCTCAGAGAGGACCAGGGACCGTGGTGGAAGAGGACGTGGGATGCCTGGTACAATGCGGTGCGGACCATCTCGTCGCCGCAGCGGCTAATGCGACCATCGAAGTCGGTCTGTCCGGAGCTGTAGCGTCTCGGCGTCAGGCCGAAATGCGCGCCGACATCTCTCGATCGCGAGAAGCGTTCGGGGACGTCGACGCCCGTGCGATAGGTCAGCGCCACGACCACTCCGACGCCAGGTATGGTCATCAGCCGGCGGCAAACAGGATCGCGTCGCGCCAACTGCCGGCACATACGGTCCAGCACMTCGAAAGCCTCGATCATCGCTCGACGAACGCGCAGCATCGGCTCGGTGATCGCGAGCAGGATTGGATGATCCGCGACGAGCTCCAGGACTCGGACCTCGAAGGCGCTCCGCGTGACGATCCCGATCCTAAGCCCAAACACCTTCAGCGAACCACGCATAGCGTTCTCGATATCGTGCGTCTTATTCAAGAGCTGCTGACGGCTGACGAGTGCCATACGCACTTGCTGCGCTTCGTCGCTTTTGATGTGGACCTGCCTGAACCATCCAAGGCGAAGAAGATGGGCGATGCCGCGCGCATCGTTGCGGTCGGTCTTGTTCCGCATCGCACTGAGGCCAGCCTTCACATGGCGGCACCCGAGGCAGATCGCGGGATACCCGGCCTCTCGCAGCGCGCTGTAAAGCCAGGATGATGTTGGACCCGCTTCCAGGCCGACGCGCTTGAAGGGATGACCGAACCTCGTCAGCAGATCCGCGATGACCGCTGGTTCGGCTTCGATCTTCCGTTCGACCAGGACCTCACCCGCGTCGTTGACGATGCAGACGTTCACGGTGTCCAGGGACACATCCAGGCCAGCGAAATAGTCCATCACCCTCTCCATGGMAGAAGTTGCGGTTCAGGCCGCGCGGCGCACTCTCGCCCTGGCGCGACCGCCCGCCTACTCCATCTCTGCCGGCTTGGCCTGGAGGGGGATGTGCCCGACCATTCCACCTTCTCGAAGAACCGGCACGGTCGCTTCCGCGACAGCGATCTGCTGCGCGAGGTCTTCGAGACGACGGGCGAGGTCTTCGAGACGACGGTTCGACGCTG
>NZ_JBFTRC010000346.1:0-2786 GCF_056399325.1 Allobosea sp. 01N443 | reverse complement strand
GACGCAGTGGAAGGGGCTGCCCGTGCTCTCTGCGGCCGCGCCCTTCAAGTCCGGCGGCCGCGCGGGGCCGAGCTTCTACACGGATATCCCGGCCGGCCCGATCGCGATCAAGAACGTCGCCGATATCTACCTGTACCCGAACTCCGTGCAGGTGGTGAAGATCACCGGCGCCGAGGTGCGCGAGTGGCTGGAGCGCTCGGCCGGCATCTTCAACCGCATCGACCCGGCCAAGACCGAGGAGCAGCCGCTGATCGACCCGGGCTTCCCCCCCTTCAATTTCGATGTGATCGACGGCGTGACCTACCGGATCGATGTGACGCAGCCCTCACGCTATGACGGCAATGGCGCGCTTGTCGCGCGCGACGCTCGCCGCATCGTCGACCTCGCCTATGCCGGCAAGCCGATCGACGACCAGGCCGAGTTCATCATCGCGACCAATAACTACCGCGCCTCGGGCGGCGGGAACTTTCCCGGCACCAGGACGACCGTGGTGCTGGAGGCGCCCGATCTCAACCGCGACGTGATCATACGCTACATCATCGAGAAGAAAACGATCGAACCCAAGGCCGATGGCAACTGGTCGCTAGTAGCACTTCCGGCCGGCGTGAACGTCACCTTCCTGACTTCGCCAGCCGCGGCAGGAAAACTGCCAGCTGATTTGAAGGCGCGACCGGCTGGCGATGGTGGTGACGGATTCGTGAAGTACCGTCTTCTGTAAGACAACCTTACGACATCACGCACAGCAAACAGTGGTTAATACAGAGAGTAAGCTGTCGGCAAATTACCTTACCTTTCCAAACCTCAGTTTAGATGGATTCTAATAACTGTCATCTTCGTTGACAGCGATATTTTTGATGCCAATACGTATTCGCACGACATCAACTGTCGCGCCGAAAGATTTCAACCCAGAGACACGCCATGGCTTTCTCCTTCCGACATCTGGCGTCCGCCCTGATGGCGGGCATCCTCTCGTCCGGGGTTTCGAGCTTTGCGCTCGCCCAGGCGGCGCCGGCCCCCAGCCCCGAGGGAATCGTCGTCTACAACGCCCAGCATGAGAGCCTGACGCGCGCCTGGTCGGACGCCTTCACCAAGGAAACCGGGATCAAGGTGACGCTCCGCAAGGGCAGCGATACCGAGCTCGGCAACCAGATCGTCCAGGAAGGCGCGGCCTCCCCGGCCGATGTCTTCATCACCGAGAACTCGCCCGCGATGGTGCTGGTCGACAATGCCGGCCTGTTCGCCCCGCTCTCGCCCGCCACGCTCGACCTCGTCCCCGACGCGCTGCGTCCGGCCAATGGAAAATGGCTCGGCGTTGCGGCCCGCTCGACCGTCTTCGCCTATGACAAGACGAAGCTGAGCGAGGACAAGCTGCCGAAGTCGATCATGGATCTGGCCTCACCGGCCTGGAAGGATCGCTGGGGCGCCTCGCCGTCCGGCGCCGATTTCCAGGCAATCGTGGGTGCGATGCTCGTCCTCAAGGGCGAGGCGGAGACCGCGACCTGGCTCAAGGCGATGAAGGCGGGCTCCAAGCCCTATCGCGGCAACAGCGTCGCGATGAAGGCGGTGAATACGGGCGAAGTCGAAGGCGCCGTGATCTACCACTATTACTTCTTCGGCGATCAGGCGAAGACCGCCGAGAACAGCGGCAATGTCGCGCTGCATTATTTCCGGCACCAGGATCCAGGCGCCTTCGTCAGCGTCTCCGGCGCCGGTGTGCTGGCCTCGAGCAAGCACAAGCCGGAGGCCGAGGCCTTCGTGAAATGGGTCGCCGGCAAGGGTGGCCAGGACATCCTGAGGACCGGGGATTCCTTCGAGTATGCCGTCGCCAAGGGCGCGGAATCCAACCCCAAGCTCGTGCCCCTGCCGCAACTCGAAGCGCCGAAGGTCGAACCGTCCAAGCTTGACAGCAAGGCGGTCACCGAACTCATGACCAAGGCCGGGCTGCTCTGACAGCCCCTCTGCCGGGCAGCGAGCCGCCATCGCTGCCCGTGCAAATCGAGAATCTTATGAGCACGGTATCCGAGCCCGCTGTCAGCACGTCGCTGCAGAGACACCCAGCCCTGCGGCCGCTGCACGGGCGCCTGAACGAGGCCGTGACGGTTGCAGCCGCGCTTGTCGCCCTGCTCTGCCTGGCACCGCTCGCGTTCCTGATCGCGATCACCATTCAGACCGGCGCGGACACGGTCGTCGCGCTGGTTTTCCGCGCGCGCGTCGGCGAACTCCTGCTGAACACGCTGCTGCTCGAGCTCTGCGTCGTCCCGGCCGCGGCTGCGCTCGGCATCCTGCTCGCCTGGCTCACCCAGAGGACGACGATCCCCGGGGCACGCGCCTGGTCATGGCTTGCCGTCGCGCCCCTGGCGGTACCGGCCTTCGTCCAGGGCTATGCCTGGGCGAGCTTTGCCCCCCACCTCCATGGCCTGCCCGGCGCGACCCTGATCTCCGTACTGGCCTATACGCCCTTCATCTATTTGCCCGTGGTCGCGCAGCTCCGCCGGCTCGACCCGGCGCTGGAAGAGATTGCGACCTCCCTCGGACGCTCGCCCCGCCAGGTCTTCACCCAGGTCGTGCTGCCGCAGCTGCGCCTCCCGGTTTCCGGCGGAGCACTTCTGATCGGCCTGCACCTGCTGGCCGAATACGGGCTGTTCGCGATGATCCGCTTCGACACCTTCGCAACGGCGATCATCGACCAGTTCCAGTCGAGCTATAACGGTCCCGCAGCCAACATGCTGGCCGGCGTGCTGGTGCTGTGCTGTCTCGGCCTGCTGGTGCTCGACCGAGCATTGCGC
>NZ_JBFTRC010000345.1:0-2791 GCF_056399325.1 Allobosea sp. 01N443 | reverse complement strand
GGACCAGAGGATCGCCGCCGTGGCGCCATCAAGCAGGCGGCTGGAGACCCGGAGCTTTCCGTCAGAGGTGCGTATGCTGCCTTCAAGGACGAACTCCCTGCCCGGCCTGCCTCCGGCCTCCGGCGCGGGGAGTGCGGACGTCGTCTTGCCCGGCGACTCCCGCACATAGACCGACAATTCCTTGAACCTCGCCAGCTGGACGAGCACCTCTTCGGTGATGCCCGCAGCGAGCAGCCCGGCCTCGGAGCCAGGAGAGAGATTGGCGAAGGGCGCCACGACAAGGGCCGGACGGACCGGGCCGTCCGCCCGACCGCTGCGCCAGACCTGCCCCGTCCCGACGCCGCCGACGACGACCAGCGCCATGGCGCCGATCAGCGCCCAGGCCCAGGGTGTCCGCGGCTTCGGCCGGGCCGAGGCGGCTATGGCCGTGTGCTGCGGCCTCTGCCTGTGCACGGTCGATGAATCGAGCGACCGCCATGAGAAATGCGGAACGTAGCCGCCCTTCGGAATTTCGATGAGACGCGATCGGCCTGCCCCGCGACAAAGTAATAGCGCTCCATCGCGCGCCTGAGACGCCCGGCTTCGATGCGCACGACGGGATCATTCTGAATATCGAAATGTGAATCGCGGCCCAGGACCTGGGTCGCTATCGAATAGGCCTTGATACGCTCGGCCCGGCCCGCAAGTGTTTCATTGGTAACATAACTTAAAAACCGCCTGATCCGGTCGGATACCTTGAACTCCGGACTTGCCAGGATCAGTTCAAGTTGTTCCATAATATCTCTGGATGATGGGCCGCTCCCGTCAGAACTCAGAAAGGCCCTGCCAGAATTTCTCCGCTGCATGGACTTGGCCTCCCCCGACCAACATCTCCACGTACAGGTGCGAAATCCGTAAGAGTTTTAAGAAGCGCGCCGGAAGCTTACGCCTGCCCGACGCATTCGGCCACCATTTTTATGGGGATCTCGTGCGGCTGCTATGGCCTGCGCGAGCCATTGGCCGCGAGCTGCGCATGGCGGGCGCGAGGGACGACGATCGATCGGTGGGCGAGCTGCCGGATCAGTGTCCGGCGAAGACCAGTGTTTGAATGGGCAAGACCAGCGCCTGGATCCTCAGGAGCATGGCATGGACAAGCCCGACCGCATCCACCGCATGAAGGAGGACCTTTTTGACGGATCCAGTTTCTTTGGACTCGATGCGATCGTGATTGCTGGAATAGGCGTTGGCGATGCAGCTGCTGCCTGGCGTCACGCCATCGAGCCCATCGGGATAGAGCGGCTCGAGAAATGTCAGGATCGTGCCGGGCCGGGCGATCTGCTGAACATCGATCAACTGCTCGCCGCCGCGAAACTGCCCGGCTGCGATGAAGTCCTGCACCCCGGTCACCACCATCGGAATGACGACCCAGGGCTTCGAGATGCAGGTGGCTTCGGCTACCATGCCGACCTTCATGACCTGCGCCTCGATCTGGGAGAAACCGGCCTGCAAGGAGGAGCGCCCGGCCTCTTCGGGGATCAGGACGCCGCCGGGGCGCAGAAGCGGATTGACGATGTCGCCGACACGAAGCGCAAATTGTTCGACACGCCCGGACACTCCGGCTCTGATCACGGTCTTCTCGAGATCGACCTGGGCCTGGGCCAGGGCCGCCTGAGCACTTTCCCTCTCCGCCGGCAGCAGGGTCGAGATCCGCGTTTGCGCCGTGTCTCGCGCCGCGGTTGCCGAGTTCACAGCGGCTTCCTTCCCGGCGACGAGGACTTGCAGCCGCTCGATCTCGCGCTGCGCGACGACATCCGCGTTCCGTCGCATCAATTCCTGCTTGGTCCGCAACTCGTCCTGCGCCTGCTGGAGGTCACTCCGCGCCTCCTGGATCTTGGATTCGTTCGAGGCGAGCTCGGACCGGGCGACRGCGAGCGCAGCGTCGGCCTCGATAATCTTGCGGCGGGCGGTTTCGGCCGCCGCTTCCTGCCGGCTGCTATCCAGTCTGAAGATCGGCGCGCCTTTTTCGATCCTGCCGCTGAGCCCGACATAGACCTCGGCGACCCGCCCATTGATCTCGGGCACGATCGGCACCGCCCTGAAGAACAGGGTCGCGTTCGTAGTCGAGGGATGATTGTAGAAGATCACCGTGATCAACCCGATGGTCAGCATCGCGCAGGCCGTGATGCCCCAGCGCAATTCGAACCAGACCGAATAGAGCGTGATCTCCTTGCCAATGCGCCGGCCCTGATAATAGCGGCGAAACAGATAGTCCGGCAGGATCGTCAGAAGCGAGCAGAACATGAGCTCAAGCATGGGTCGGCTCCTTCTTGCGCCCATGCTGCTCCGCCCCGTGATCTGTAGGCATCTCCTGGGAATCGGACGGGTCTGGTGGCTCGGTTGTTGCTCCCCCGCCGCGGCGGGGCGTCGAACCCGCAATGCGCTCGAGAGCGTGAGCCATGCGACCAAAGAGACCGGAGAAGTCGGGCAGGTCGATMAGCGCCAGCAGGAGCCCGGCCACCCAGAACAGGTGGATGTGCGTGAACAGAGCCAGAAGCCCAAGGACCGCGACAATCTCGAACTGGAGCTTCTGCGACTTATGCGCCATCCGCTCCGGCAATGTGTGCAGCCGGAAGAAGATGACGCCAACCGTCAGGATCGCGACGAGGAGCAGCACCGCCATCGCGACCATGAGATAGTCAGTCTCTCCCGGCGCCGTGATGAAGGGCGGCAAATGGCCCGGGGCAGCAGGATGAATGTTCGGCGACGACATGGCTTCCGCATCCAACCCTTTGAAATTATCACGACGGTATCC
>NZ_JBFTRC010000344.1:0-2808 GCF_056399325.1 Allobosea sp. 01N443 | reverse complement strand
GGGGGCATCGAGCGCGTCCGCGATGCCGTCGATCTGCAGCCGATAGCGCCGCGCATCGACGGAATTCGACACGTCGATTGCCAGGATGAGGGCGGTATCGACGCTTCCCCGCGATTCAGCGCTGCCGTCCCGGGCGCCGGGCTGCATCACCAGCGCGGCCGCGAGGGCGATAAGCAAAGGGCGAACAGATCGATCGAGCAACAGCACCGGCATGTGCTCCGCAACGCGTTCGACTGAGCTACCTTACCGCCTTGTCGAGATTATGCGCCAGGGCGAGGCCCCGGGCGCTCTCCAGGCCCTTCACCCCGGTCAGGATCGCACCGTCGAAATCGACGCCGGTCAGATCGGCTTCGCTCAGATCCGCGGCGGTGAGGTCGGCCTTGGACAGATCGACATTGACCAGCATCGCCCCGGTCAGATCGGCATGCCGCAATTTGGCAAAGCGCAGCACGATGCCTGTCAGGTCGGTATGGCGCAGGATCGCGCCTGTCAGGTCGCAGCCGAAGAGCTCGGTGCGTAGCGTGGTCATCAGCGTTCCCCGCATATCCGCATAGTTGAAGACGGCTGCGGTCAGGTCGGCTCCGCGCATATCGGCGCCGCTCAGGTGGGCGACAATGACGGCGCGTGCAAGATTGGCGTTCCGGAAGCGAGGCGCTTCGCTTGCATCATAGGACAGGCTCGAAACGGCGCTGGGCAGCAGCAGGGTCGCGTCGGAGAGGTCGGCGCCGCTGAAATCGGTGCCGATGATCACCGCCCGGTCGAGCCGGGCACCGTGCAGATCGGTTCCAGAAAGATCGGCACGAACCAGATCGGCGCCAAAGAGATCGCTGCCGGCGAGCCGCGCCCGCCGGAAATCGAGGCCGCTCAGATCGAGKCCGCGCAAATCCTGTCCGCCGAGATCGGCACGCGCGCCGGGCGCGAGCTGGAACAATCGCTGCGTAACCTCGCGAACGGTCAGCTTGGCTTCGGCGACCGCCGGCATGGGCGTGCAGAACAGGCAGAGCGCGACAAGCGCGGCTGTCCTGCGGGCGCGTCTGGCTGGGTTATAGGGCTGCGTGATCAGCTTTCCTTTCCGCTCTTGACCGGCCAGCTGCCGTGCAGCACGCGGCCGTCCGTATCCTTCGCGACCGCGGTGAGCACATCATCAGGACCTGTCGACCGGAAGGTGAAGCGGATATTGGGGTCCGCGCTTAGCGAGATGCCGCCCTCCATGCGGAAGACGAGCGCATCGCCGCGCTTTACCTCGACATCCGTGATGAATTTCGCCGGGATGTAGTAGCCGGTCAGCTGGTTCATCTGCATCCCGGAATAATTCGGGTGCCGGATCATCAATTGCGCCTCGCGGGAGGTCGAGGCCGGGAGGCTTGCCTCGAATTGCCGCAGCTGCATCTTGCCGAGTTCGGCCTCGGCGAGCTCGGCATCCTTCGGTGCCGGCGCCGAGCAGCCGCCGGATGCCTTCACATATTTGGTGGTCATGTGCAGCGCCCCGGTGCTGGTTTCGACCACGGCGCGCACATTCGAATAGGCGTCGATCCGTACGCGCGTCGACAGCATGATCTCGCCCGAGCCCTCGCCAAAGAAGAAGGTGGCGGCAACCGGCGCCGGGTTCTTGTCGATCAGCAAGGTCAGTGTGAGCGGGGCCGATGCCTTGTCGCGGTCGATTTTCACGGTCAGCGGAACCAGGGCCGCGTCTTCGGCGCGCACGGGCGCTTCCAGCGTCACCAGCCCGTCCTCCTCGCTGATCGGCCGGTTCTGGAACACGTCCTGGTGGAGGCCGGGCCAGGGATCGTCCTCGGCCCGCGCCAGCGTAACCGGCAGGCCCGTGACCATGGCGCCGACAAGATAAAGGACGCTGCGGCGTGCGATGAGCTCAGTCATGGCATCCTCCGGTTCAGGCTGGCGGCGCTGCGATCACTCCCATTCAAGCTCGGCAAACGCGGCCGTGACATTGCGGGCGTTGAACTCGTCGAACAGGAGCCAGCTCTCCTTCTCGGAGAGCCCGGCGGTCGCGGCGGCCTCGGCAATCGATCGTCMCTCTTTTATCATGCGCCGCACATCCGCGGAAATTCTTTGCAGGTACTGCTTCTGCGGTTGCACKGCCTCGGGCCAGGCCGCCGCCGGTGGCCCATGGCCGGGCACGACACGCTTTGCCGCGACCTGTTCGAGGCGGCTGATCAGCGCCAGCCAGCCGCGGATCGATCCGTCGAGGGCCGGGACATGCCGCATGAAGAGCAGGTCGCCGAGAAAGAGTGTTCCCGAGGCCGTATCCCGAACGGTCAGGTCGTTGTCGGTATGCGCCGTCGGTTGCGCTTCGAGGATGAGCTCGCGTTCGCCGAGATCGATGACCGACTGGTCCTCGACGGCACGCGTCGGCGCGATCAGGCGGGTGCCGGCAAAGGCGTCCGGACCGAGCAGTTGCGCGTTGAGGGCAAGGTAGCGCTTGGCCCGCGCGGCCAAGGCACGCGCCAGTTTGTGATGGGCGATGAATTCCGGCCGGTCATCGGCAAAGGCGGCGTTCCCGAACAGATGGTCGGGATGCATATGCGTGTTGATCACGTAGCGAATGGGCTTGTCGGTCACCGTCCGGATCGCGGCGCGCAGCGCCTGCCCGATGGCCAGGCTGCCGCCGGTGTCGATCACGGCGACGGCATCGCGACCGATCACGAAGGACAGGTTGGCGATGTCGCCCCGATTTGACGGCGCAAAGAGCGCATAAGCGCCCTGATGCACGAAAACGCCAGGCGCGATCTCGGTGACGCTCAAGGGCAGGGCTGCCGGGGTTGTCTGGGCCGCCGCCGGGGAAACGGG
>NZ_JBFTRC010000343.1:0-2857 GCF_056399325.1 Allobosea sp. 01N443 | reverse complement strand
GCTTCGCTCTGCTCGCCTATCCCGCCGAATACGGCAACTCCGGCGTCATGAGCTTCATCGTGAACCACGAAGGCACGGTGTATCAGAAGGATCTGGGACCCAGGACCAGCCGGATCGCGACGCGGATGCGCTCATACGACCCCGACAAGACCTGGGAGAAGGTTCCGGTGCCGCAGTAATCAATTTTCGAGATGCAGACTGCTGATCCATTCAGCGAAATGGCGATGTCTTCACAAAGCGACATTTAGCCTTCTCAAATGATCTTCGGATGACGGCCCCGATTGGACTACGGTGCCGCCAAAGGCAGGTCGAAAGATTGGCCCGATAGGCGCGGGGGCCGTCGAATCATAGCGGCTATCAGCAATGGAGAACCGATGACCGGCCTCCTTTCGATCCTCTTCGGCGGCTTTTCAAGCTTCACGCCCGGTCGGATGCTTGGGGTCCCAACGCGAGCCCTTAGGAGACTACCGCGGGTTAGGGGCCTTTGATCGTGGATTGATCCTCAGTCGGCGACTGTGCCKAGGGCGTGGGCCGAATATCAGCGGTGGTGATGCCGCGGTGGATGGCAGCATGAATGACGTACAAAAGCGCGGACTTGCAAGGCTCATGCTTCGTTGGCCGCAGCGGCGGATGGAGCTACGTCAAAAATGCAGCAGTGGTGCGGGACTGCTCGATCTCTGCGAAGTTTACCAGGTGACATGTGAGGCCGCTTCCTATTGGGAGAAAATAACTTCGCCGGCCGGAGAGGCCCGTGCGGAGGAGTACCGCGCTCTCGCATTGGAAATCGAACGTGAGGTCAATGAGGCGCTTGCCTCAGTTTGAGCCTTCGTCGCGCCGGTGATCGCCTCGAAGTGGCGCACCTCGCCCTCAGGCTCAAGTCGATGGTCAAGCCTAGATGTGAGGTCTCAATAGGTTGTCCATCCGGTCCCGAGCGAGGAAGCTGAGGTTGCGAAGCTTCAGTGCCTTCGGAGGAACGGGGCTATCCACCTGATCATCCCGGGATGATGGTGGCGCTGTTCTCTACGGCTACAGCCGGGGCATCATCGCGGCAGCTTGGCTGCGCCTGCGACGAGCGGGTCGACGTGGGGGCGGTGACCGGACTGAACCGACCTGACTTCCGCAGCATCGCCGATCTCCGCAAGCTCCACCTCTCGGCGCTGTCGGATCTGCTCGTGGAAGCTAACGATGCGATAGTGAAGCCACTGCTTGTCGGAAATCCGGGACAGTCGATCACAACGGCGGCATGCTTGCCTTGGCGGCTTGCATCTGGAAGTACGATCGGCATTGTCTGTTCGCACAGAGAATTGAGAATGACTTGATGTCATCCCATCGTCGCGGCGTTTAATTTTCCGCGCTCTGGGAACCCGCCGAGGRAGGCCTCCGTGAATAGACGTTTCTACCTAGTAGTGCTGGCTCTGATGGGACTGGTGGGATGCGTTTCGCGCGAGACGTCCGGATCGGGGGGCGGCGGGCCCGCCTATGTCCAGCAGGACCTCGGGAGCCCCGGTCGACAGACCGACTTCTTCGGGAACGGCCTGCGGCCTTGAGAGCGGGATCTCGCGCTCCCGCGACCCGTCTCGCCATTGCGGGAACTGCCGTGCGCACTGCTGCTGCGACATGAAAGTCACGGCGCGCGGCCCCGGCACCTCGAGAGGTGCCGGAGGGGGCTGCCCCGCCTATTCGACTGGCGCCCAGCTGCTGTCGGGGTCGTAGCGCAGCAGGCGCTCCGCCAAGGCGCTGGTCTTCGAGCCGAGATTCTTCTGCAGCACGACCCCGTTATGTCCGCAGATGAAGGTCATGACGCCGGTCTTGCCCCATTCGGCCGGCCAGGCCACGAGGCCAGAGCCAGCGATCATGTTGCCGTTGACGACATAGGAATGCGCGCCGCCGGGCGCCCAAGGTCCTTGTGCCTTGAGGATGCGAAAGCGATAGCCGGCATAGGTTCGGTTCCCGCGATCCAGCAGGGCCTCGCTCAGGGCGCCCTCGAGCGGGCTGACATCGGCCTGCCCGGTTCTCGGCCAGTACAGCCCGTCCTGCGTACCGGGCGTCGAGATCAGGTTCTGGGCATATTCCGGCACCTGGTCGCCATCATGGTCCTTCCGGATATATTCGCGCTGGGCGCCGATATAGGCCTGGCAGGCCTCGATGGCGCGCAGTTCGTTCTCGCCGACGGCGCGGTTGAGGATTTCGCTACGCCCGGCCGCGACATCGAACATCCAGGCCTCGCCGCGTCGGACGATCGGGATCGGGAACTCGAACTTGCGTTTCCCGATCGTCAGGATCCGCGTCGCGTCGTCGCGCGGCGTCAGGGTGACGGATTCCGCTGCGGCCTCATTGAACCGGTCGAGTCGTTCGCGGTCCAGCGTGGCGTCGCCGGTGCTCAGCACGTCGCGGGCCCCCGGCCCGAAAATGCGATCGAGCATGCCGGGCTCGCGCGCCCGGGCCGCCTCGACCAGCGCGCTGGACGCCGCATCGGGGGAGGGGAAGCTCTGCTGGGCTGCGGCAGGGCCTGCCATCAACAGGACCGCGAGCGAGACCGGGACTGAAAATCGAGCGTGATGTGCCATGATCATGTCCCCCAATCAGCGCCGTCCACCGCGACCACCACCACCGCCCCCGCGGCCACCGCCGCCGCCGATATGCCCGCCGCCGCCACGGCCGCCGCCGCCGATGTGAGCGCCRCCGCCGCGACCTCCGCCGCCGATCTGTCCGCCTCCGCCGCCGCGGCCCGCCGGCATGCTGATCTGCCCACGGCTGGCTGCGCCGCGATTGCCATAGGCCGCCGCGCCTCGGCCGGCATCGATGCCGTCAAAGGCGGTCCGGCTTGGTGTCGGGCGAGGTCTCGCGCCCTGCGGCG
>NZ_JBFTRC010000342.1:0-2922 GCF_056399325.1 Allobosea sp. 01N443 | reverse complement strand
ATCCAGTATGCCGTCCGCAGGACGCTGGCGACCGCGGTGGCGATCGCCGTGCTCGGAGCGACCTTCATCACCATGTATCCCGGGACATTTCGGCAGGAGGTCATCTCAACCGGTCTGATGGCGCTGGCCGCGACACCTCTGCTCACGCTTCTCCTGATCAGCGGCTCCGTGACGCGCAGCTACGGCGGTGCCCTGTCGGTCCTCACGATCGAACGTGTCGTCCTGAACGGGCTCGTTCTCGGCATGATCTTCCTGACGGCCTGGTACCATCTGTGGCCACGCGATGCGACGCTCGTCATGGGCTCCACGCTCGTCGGGTCGGCGATGGCGGCGATGGTGCTCGTGCCGACCCTGCGGGAGGTCCGGCCACAGGCGGTCCGCATGGCCGTGGCGAATTATGCCACCACCGAATGGCGCTCTTCCATCGCGCCCCTTACGATGATCGTCGCCGCCGAGATCGTCCTGAACCGGGCCGGTGTCATCGTGCTCGGCCTCGAGGGTTGCATTACCAAGGCCGGTATCTTCGGCATTGCCCTCAGCATGGCGACGCTGACGACGCGCCCCCTGGTGGCTTTTGGCCGATCGATCCTGCCTCTGGCCTCGCGTTTCGGCGGCGGGGATGATCGACCGCAACTTCAGGCGCTGCTGAGCCACTCCGCCAGGCTGTCATTGATGGCGGCGGTCCTGATCTCGGTTCCGCTGCTCCTGCTCACAGAGCCCTTGCTGAATTGGCTCGGCCCGGATTTCGAATCCGCGGCCCCCGTCCTTCGCATCCTCCTGATCGGTCAGGTTATAGCGGCCGCTTTCGGCTCGCAGCAGTCGCTCATGACGATGGCGGGGCACGAGCGGGCTGCAGCCGCGACGCTGATCGTGGGCGCCGGGGCGAACATCGTGGCCACGGTTGTGGCGAACCGGTTCTGGGGATTGACCGGCGCCGCGGTGGCATCGGTTGCCACAGTGATCGCATTGAACCTGGCGCTGGCCATCTTCCTGCGCCTGCGCCTCCAGATCAGGCCCGGCCTGGCCCTGGCCGTGCCTCCGGTCCCGATGCATTGGTCCAGGTCGCAGCTGGTGAACGGACACAGCGATGCTTCGGCCGTTGGCGCGACCTGGGAGTGGGAACCCCGAGGCGGAGCGCGCGGGGGCGGGGGTCCGGGCCAGCCGAACGACCCGCAATCCGAATCCTACCGGGTGGGCTCGACCGGTGCAGGCTATGGCCGGCGCTATGTCAGGACCTTCGCCGAGGGCTATTACGCCATCAACTGGCGCGAGATCGAAGCGCCGTTGCTCCGGGAGATATTTGCGAGGCTGGCGGCCCGCGGCGCGTCGAGGTCCCTCGATTTCGCCTGCGGGACCGGACGCATCCTGGAACTGCATGAAGAGGCGTTCGACGACATCGTCGGCGTCGATATTTCGCCGGAAATGCTCGCCTTCGCGCGCGGGCGCTACCCTGAAATCCGCTTCGTCGAGGCCGACCTGACCCAGACCGGTGCGACCGAGTCCGTCAGCGACCGGCAGGTCTGCACCGCCTTCCGCTTCTTCCTCAATGCCGAGCCCTCGCTTCGTGCGGAGGTGCTCGATGTTCTGAGGAAATGCCTCGTCAAGGACGGCGTCCTCGTCGCCAATTTCCATGGCAATCCGGCAAGCCTGGTCGGGCTCGTCTATCCCGTTCGCAACCGTCTTGCCGGGAGCGAGATCAACAAGCTGATGCGCGAGGACGAGGCGGCTGCACTGCTCGAGGCGCACGGCTTCGTGGTCGAGGAGGTGCATTGGTACGGGCTCTGGCCGCCGGTMTTCCGGCGGTTCGATTGGTTGAACACGCTGTGCATGGCCCGGGTCGAGGCCCTGGGGCGGCGGTTCCCGGCCCTGATGAGGCGGTGCCAGACCTTCGTTGTCGTCGCCAGGCGCCGGTGACGACGAGGCGCAGCGCGACGGCCGGAAGTGCGGCGGAGCTGGTGCGACGGAGTGGTCGCGGCAGCTCCAGCGTTTGGAGCTTCCCTGATGTTTTGAGGGGCTCCTAGGGGCGTTTCCCTCAGGAAACGCTGAAAACATCGCATTTTGACGCGTGGAGAGCACCGGCCTCCCAGGCACGGTCCTTGCTGCTCATGTCCCTGCCAACCCGGAGGCAGCGACGCAATGTCCGTCTTTCCACCCGCTCAATGCTGCATTCGAGCAGCCATCGCTCAACGACGGTAGCAGCGATTTCTCAAGCTTCTCCCCAGTCAGCAAGTCCTGGCAATCAGCAAGGTCTCGCGGCCCCCACGTTTTTCGCACGCAGGCGCGGCCGTCTGGAGGCTCGTCGGCCGATGAGCCCGCATTCCTCCCGTCAAAGCGCGAAGCAGGAGACAACATGCCTAATGAACGCTGCAGGGTCTTGATGGTCTATCCGCGTTTCAACGCGGGCTCGTTCTGGAACTACAAGGCGACATGCGAGCTCGCCGGTGCGCTCCATCCCGCCGCCCCCCTCGGATTGATCACGGTCGCTGCGCTGTTGCCGACGGCGTGGGAGATCCGTCTCGTCGACCTGAACACGGAGGAACTCGCCGAAGAGAATCTCGGCTGGGCCGACCTCGTGATGACGGGGGGCATGCTGCCGCAGCAGGAGGGTACCCTCGCCATCATCGAGCAGAGCCGCATGCACCGCAAACCGGTCGTCGTCGGCGGACCCGACGCAACCTCCACGCCGCATGTCTATGAGGCCGCGGACTTCCTGGTGCTCGGGGAGGCGGAGGAGATCATGGCCGGTTTCGTGTCCGCCTGGCGATCGGGGGCGAGGACCGGCGTCTTCAAGTCCGAAATGGGCAAGACCGATGTCACGAAGAGTCCGACGCCGCGCTTCGATCTGCTGAAATTCGAACGCTATCTGCATGTCGGCATCCAGTTCTCGCGCKGCTGCCCCTTCAATTGCGAGTTCTGTGCCAT
>NZ_JBFTRC010000341.1:0-2935 GCF_056399325.1 Allobosea sp. 01N443 | reverse complement strand
GGTCTATGGGCTGCACAACAAGCCTGGCATGGCGATCGGTCAATTCTGCATCCGCAAGGGCCCGCTGATGGCCGCTGCCGATCGCTTCCTGATCAAGATCGAGGGCAAGGGTGGCCATGCCGCCGCGCCGCACGACACCAAGGATCCGGTGGTTGCCGCCTGCCAGCTCGTGACCGCGCTGCAGACTGTCGCCTCGCGCAATGCCGACCCGCTCGATTCTGTCGTGGTCTCGGCGACAGCGATCAATGCCGGCGAAGCGTTCAACGTCATTCCGCAGACCGTCGAGATCAAGGGCTCGGTCCGGACGCTGACGCCTGCCATGCGCGACCTCGCCCAGAAGCGCATCCTCGAGATCGCCGACGGGCTGGCGAAGGCGTTCGATCTCAAATGCGACGTCGACTACGACCGCGGCTACCCGGTGACCTTCAATCACGCCGGGCAGACGGATTTCGTGACCAGCGCCACGCGGAACGTTTTCGGCAAGGACGCGATCGACACCGAGATCCCGCCGGTCATGGGGTCGGAGGATTTCTCCTTCATGCTCGAGGAGCGCCCCGGCGCATATATCTTCATGGGCAATGGTGACTCGGCTGGCCTGCACCACCCGGCCTATGAGTTCAACGATGCGGCGATCCCGGTCGGGGTGACCTATTGGGCGAGCCTCGTCGAGATCGCCATGCCGCCGCGCGCAGCCTGATCGCAGGATCACGATGGCCGATATCGATTGCCTCGTCATCGGGGCCGGCGTCGTCGGCCTCGCAACGGCGCGCGCGCTTGCGCTCGCCGGACGCGAGGTCGTGATCGCCGAGGCCGCCGACGGCATTGGCACTCAGACCTCCGCGCGCAACAGCGAGGTCATCCATGCCGGGATCTACTACCCGCCCGGCTCGCTCAAGGCGCAGGTCTGCGTCGAGGGCCGTAAGCAGCTTTATCGCTATCTCGGCGAGCGCGGCCTGCCGCACAAAGCCTGCGGCAAGCTGATCGTCGCGACAGCTTCGGGCCAGCGCCCGGCACTGGAAACGATCGCGGCGCGCGCGAAAGCCTCGGGCGTGGACTCGCTGCGCTATCTCGACACCGCCGAAGCGCGGGCGCACGAGCCCGAGGTCGCCTGCGAGATCGCGCTGTTCTCGCCAGAGACCGGCGTGGTCGACAGCCACGCCTTCATGCTCTCTCTGCTTGGAGAGTGCGAAGCTGCAGGCGGCTCGCTGGCCCTGAATACGCCCATCACCGGCTGGCGCCGCGAGGGCGAGGCGTTCAGCGTCGATTTCGGCGGCGACGATCCCGCAACCTATTCGGTCCGCAGCATCGTCAATTCGGCCGGCCACGGCGCGCCCCGCCTTCTCGGCAGGCTCGACGGCTTTCCTGCCGCCTATGTGCCAAAGCAGTCTTTCGCCAAGGGCAACTACTTCGCACTGCTGGGGAAGCAGCCCTTCTCGCATCTGGTCTACCCGATCCCTGAAGCAGCCGGGCTCGGCATCCATGCCACGATCGACATGGCCGGGCGGGTCAAGTTCGGCCCGGATGTCGAATGGGTGGATGACGACCAGGATCTGGTCGTCGACCCGGCCCGGGCCGAGCGATTCTACGCGGCGATCCGAACCTACTGGCCCGGTCTGCAGGACGGGGCGCTGGTCGCGGATTATGCCGGTATCCGGCCGAAGCTGCACGGACCGACGGAGCCGATGCCTGATTTCCGCATCGACGGACCGGCCATCCATGGCGTACCCGGACTGGTCAACCTGCTCGGGATCGAGAGCCCCGGGCTGACGTCCTCGCTCGCGATCGCAGAGCTGGTGGTGGACAGGCTGCCGGCATGACGGAGGGCGTTTCACGCTATGTCGGCCGCATCATTGCAGTCGGCAGAACGCCTCTCGGAGACTTGGTTTCGGCATACCGCGTTTCGAGCAGATCGTTTCCGAACAGAGTTGCAGAGCGCTCTGGCAACGCGATCCGGATCGTGCCGCGTGCGAACAGCGCCGACGCGGCATCGGAGAGCCCCTACATCGCCTATGAAAGTCTACTCTGGACCGAGCGCTACGTCGTCGCGAGCAATGGCACCCAAACCCGACCCATTTTCGAGCGGTTGCGGGCGGGTCACACGGTAAGAGATGCGCTGATCGGGGTGCTTTCCGGCCTCGACCGGGAGTTCGATGCGCATGATACGCCACGCATCTGTTCGRTGCTCGATCTCGCCAATKACACGGCTTATCTCGGAAGCATCACGGCGGAAGCGCTGTCTGTGACGCCGGTGCATATAGCTCCGGGGCAGGCGACCTACATCACGACCTATGGATCGCCCCTGGCGGCAGCCGACAGGGTGGATCCGCACTTCACCGCAAGGACGGCCGAGGACGCCTGCCAGCATGTCGTGGGTGGATCAATCTTCGCCCACCTCGACAGCCCGGTCTGCTCTGCGGCGCTTCATGCCGGAAAGTCCGGGCTGGAGGCAGCCGTCTTCAACATCAGGGATGACGCTTAGCCGCGGATCGCCTTCACGGCTTCCCGCGCTTCCCTGGCAAGCTCAGTCACACGCGCCCAGTCGCGTTTCGCAACCGCATCCGCCGGCACGAGCCAGGATCCTCCGACGCAGATCACCTGCGGCAGGGCAAGGTAATCGGCGAGATTGGCGAGGCTGACACCGCCGGTCGGGCAGAACTTCAGCTGCGGGAAGGGTCCGGACAACGCCTTCAGCGCCGGCGTGCCGCCCGCCTGCTCTGCCGGGAAGAACTTGCAGGTGATCCGTCCGGCCGAGACCGCGCGCATGCAGTCGGACGCCGTCGCCACGCCAGGCAGCCAGGGCAGCCCCGCCGCGCGCATCGCCTCGTCCACCGCCTCGCTGAAGCCTGGGCTGACCACAGCCTGCGCGCCCACCCGCTTGACCTCTGCGACCTGCAAGGGCGTCACGACCGTACCGGCAACCGAAAGGATTTCCGGC
>NZ_JBFTRC010000340.1:0-2998 GCF_056399325.1 Allobosea sp. 01N443 | reverse complement strand
CGCCGGCATGCTGATCTGCCCACGGCTGGCTGCGCCGCGATTGCCATAGGCCGCCGCGCCTCGGCCGGCATCGATGCCGTCAAAGGCGGTCCGGCTTGGTGTCGGGCGAGGTCTCGCGCCCTGCGGCGCCGCTGGTCGCGCCTGTGCCGTCGGAGGCCGTGCCGAGGGCCGCTCGGGGCCCGACGGTCGCGTCGCGGGTCGGCCTGCGTCGGCCTGCGGTCGCCCCTGTCCGGCCCCGCCCTGGGGGCGATCCTGGCCGGGCCGCGCATCGGGACGGGCGGGTTGCTGGGACGGACGCTGGCCGATCATCCCAGCCGCCGCGCCGCCGATCGCGCCTGCCGCCGCACCGCCCAATGCTCCACCGACGCTGCCCGGGCCTCCTGGGCCACCGATGCCGCCAACGCCGCCTGGGCCCCCTGGACCGCCGACGCCACCGATGCCGCCGGACCCTCCGGGACCACCAACGCCGCCAGCCGGCCCGGGGCCGCCAATGCCGCCAACGCCACCCGGGGCGCCTGGCCGGCCAACGCCGCCTGGGCCTCCCGGTCCGCCAACACCGCCTGGGCGGCCTGGGCCGCCGGGGCGGGCGAGGCCGGGCTTGGAGCCCTGCCCGGGCCGATACCGGTCAGGGTCGGGCCGCCACGGCTTGGTGTTGCCGATGTTGTTCCCGCTGCCGATGGTGTTGCCGCCGCCGATATTGATCTCGTTGCCGATATTGATGTTTCCGCGCCCGGGTGCGCCGGGATAGCCGGGCCGGTAGCCGGGATAACCCGGCCAGCGCGGCGGATAGACCGCGCCGGTGCCCCAGTTCCACGGGTTGTTGTACATCACGGCGCCGACGGCGATGGCCGTCCCGAAGGTCAGGAGCGCGCCCGGGACGGCGGAGGCGACCGGCTCGTAGACGACGCCGGGGTCGTAACTCGGAACATAGATCACCTCCGGTTCCGCCGGCTCGATATAGATGACGTTGCTGGATCCCTCGGTCTTCTGGACGACGGTCTGTTGCGGCGTCGACTTCAGGGCTCCACCCTTTGCCGCCTGGGCTCGGAGATCCTGGATGACGGCCGCGACATCCGTCGGCTGGTAGACGAAGGCGTCGCCGAGATCGCTCGTCCAGTCGAGGTTCTCGTTCATCTGCTTGATCAGGTCGGGAAACCGGATCAGCGCCTTGACGCTGGCATCCCAGTTCATGGCGTCGGCTGCCGTGAAGTCGGCCTTCTCGACGGCCGCCTTGTTGCGCTCGATCCAGCGCGCCGCCTGCACGATATCGAGCGGATAGGCCGAGGCCGGCAACAACTGGGCGAGCAGCGGGTCGGGGTAGAGCGCGATCGGCTTCACCAGCGGCTCGATCTCCGCACGGGTGAAGACCGTGTCCGCTGCCTGCGCCGGTGCAGCCTGTGGCGCTGGTGCGGCCTGCTGGGCGAATGCGGCGCCGAGGCCCGGGAGAAAGACGCTGGCCGGAGCCAGCGCCAGCGCCATTGCGGATAGGGCGATCATTCCGTGTCGCATGCCGTCCTCGCGCTCAAATGTCTGCAACCAAGCCGGTCCATCACCATCCGGCCCCTATCTGAAACGACCCACATTCACGATCTGGACGCGCCGATTGGCTGCTGCGTCCGGGTTCTTCCGGTTCTGCAACTGCTCTTCGCCGAGGYCGACCGAGACAATCCTGGCTGGGGCGATGCCGAATGTGGTGACCAGCGCGTCGCGAACAGCATCGGCCCGCTTCTGGCTCAGCGTCAGGTTGGACTTGCGGTCGCCGACCGCATCGGTGTGGCCGACGATGAGGAACTTGTATTCTCGTAAGGTCGGGTGGAGCAGGGAGTCGGCGATCACGCCGACCGTGCGGAATGATGCAGGGCGGATCACCGCCGAGCCGGTCCGGAACTGGATCTCGACCGTAAACTGCGAGAGATTGTCCAGTTCCTGCGAGAGAGGCTCGCGCAGCGAGGCATCCGGCCCGCGGTTGGCGGCGACACTGTCGACGGCCCGGCGCCGGAGCGCGGCGACGTCGATGGATTTCGACTGGTCGAGGACGTTCAGCGTCTCGATCAGTTGCGTGTCGTTGAGCCGCTCCTGGGCGTGCACGGTTGCGGGGGCGAGGGCGATTGCGGCGGAGAAGACGAGGGCGATGGGCTTCATCGGGTGCATTGTCCCTTCAGTTCCAGCCGGCATCGACGATGGCCTGCTTGCAGCTGCTGCTGACGACCTTGGACGCGGTCAGCAGGCACTGCAGCCTGTAGCCGTCGTGGGGCTGCACGCCGCTGCAATATTGACCAAGGTCGCGCTCGCAGACCTTRACTGCGGCAGCCTGGGCATTGGCCCGCTTCGCGAGCGACTGGAAGACYTCGGCCGAMGCGGCCTTGCAGCCCACCGATAGCCGCGCCTGGTTCCGATCAAGGCACGTTTTGACGGCGCCGCCGCCAAGCGAAACCTTCGAGCAAAGCTTGTCGATGTCCGAACCGCAGGACTTCGCCAGCCGATCATAGGCTTCGGCGAAGGTGAGCGTCTGGGCGGAACCGGCCAGTGGGATGACCAGGCTAGTTAGCAGGCAGGTTGCGGCGAGGGCTCTGCGTAGACTCACGATCGTCTCCCTGTGTTCGGTCGGTAATCCCTTGCGCTCTCTTTTCTGCCCGCCCTAGGGGGAGGTCAGAAAAGAGAGCGTATCCGAAGGTTCCAGCCAATCAAGCGGTCAGGCGATTTCAGCGAGACCGGCGTTCTTGGCGCCGGAAAACGCCAGGGGGATGAGTTGATCGATCAGGGCGAGCGCGAAGACATCTGGAGCGCCGGCATTAGAGAATGTCGGCAGCTTCCGAGTTTCGTCGTGACAGGGGGCGAACAGAGGCCGCGCTTGTGGCGCGGTCGGATGAAGGGAGAAACAGCCCGGCGCATGGGCCGGGCTGTTTGCAGATCCAGAGTGTCCGGCTCAGAACTTGTAGTTCACGCCGACGCGAACGATCCCGCCGCCGCCGCCGCCACTGGTGGTGGCGGTATAGAT
>NZ_JBFTRC010000339.1:0-3062 GCF_056399325.1 Allobosea sp. 01N443 | reverse complement strand
CGTCTGCTTCGCATCGTTCCCGACAATACCCGTTTCAAGATCGTCCGCTTCCGGCGCTTCAGCTATCCGTTCTCGGCGGCCTATTCGATTCTCGTCCTGGTGCTCTTCCTCACGGTGGGGCTGAATTTCGGCATCGACTTCCGCGGCGGTACGCTGATCGAGATGCAGTCCAAGGCCGGCAAGGCCGAGATCGCCTCGGTCCGCCATACGGCCAATGGTTTCGGCTTCGGCGAAGTCGAGGTCCAGGAATTCGGCAGCGCCGGCGACATCTCGATGCGCTTTGCGCTGCAGCCCGGCGGCGAAACGGCCCAGCAGGCCGTGGTCGCGAAGGCACGCGAGGCTTTCGCGGGTACGCATGATTTCCGCCGGGTCGAGACCGTCGGTCCGCGCGTCTCGGGCGAGCTGGTCCAGGCCGGAACGCTCGGCGTCGTGCTCGCCATTGTCGGCGTGCTGATCTATCTCTGGTTCCGCTTCGAGATGCAGCTCGCGATCGGCGCGATCGTCGGCACCCTGCACGATATCGTGCTGACCGTCGGCTTCTTCCTGATCACGCAGCTCGAATTCAACCTGACCTCGATCGCGGCGATTCTGACGATCGTCGGGTACTCGCTGAACGAGACCGTGGTGGTGTTCGACCGCACGCGCGAATTGCTGCGCCGCTACAAGACCATGCCGGTCCAGGAACTGCTCGACCTCTCGGTCAACTCGACGCTGTCGCGCACCGCAATGACCGCCACGACGACCGTTCTCTCGCTCATCGCGCTGGTGCTCTTCGGCGGCACGGCGATTGAAGGCTTTGCGCTCGTCATGCTCTTCGGCGTGGTGGTCTGCACCTATTCGGCGATGTTCATCTCGACACCCGTGCTGCTCTATCTCGATGTGCGCGCCGGGCGCCTTGATGCGGATGTCGAAGAGAAGGTTCCGGCCGGAGCCAAGCCGAAGGCGAGCTGAGCGGGCGGAGCGCCCTGATCATGCCACGCTTTGAAGGTTTCGTTCCCGGGCGGCATCAGATCGATGCCTTCGGAGCGGGCGGGTTCCGGTTTGCCGATATGAGCCATCGCGGCTCGATCCTGGCCTTGCCGGCTGGAGTCCATATCTGGCCGGTCTCGTCTTTCGCGAAGGTGACGATCAAGAGCCTCCAGCCCGTTCTCGATGCTGCAGATACGATCGACTTCCTGCTGATCGGTACGGGACACGACATCGCCTTCGTGCCCGCAGCCTTGCGCGAGCGCTTTCGCGAGGCCGGCATCACCATCGAGGGTATGGCGACGGGGGCTGCGGCGCGGACCTACAATGTTCTCGTCGGCGAAGACCGGCGTGTAGCGGCGGCGCTGATCGCGGTTGAGTAGCAGGGCGCGCGGCGATCATGCTCGTGGGGCGTAGCCAGCCCGGCCTTGCCTGGCCTAGACTGACACTTGATCCAAGGCCGCGCCTGTGAGGCGACTGCCTGGGCGGGACGATCCGCATGACGACCAGAACTGACGATCGCCGCGAGACGCTGCCCGAGGCCCTGCCGGAGGCTTATGCTCATTGTGCCGCACTGGTGCGCGAGGCCGATCACGATCGCTATATCGCCAGTCTGTACGCGCCGGAGGCCGTGCGGCCCGGTCTTTTCGCGCTCTATGCCTTCAGCCACGAGATCGCGAGGGTTCGCGCCGCGGTGAGCGAGCCGCTGCCCGGCGAGGTCAGGCTGCAATGGTGGCGCGACCTGCTGGAGGGTGACGCCAAGGGCGAGGTGCATTCGCATCCTGTTGCCGCCGCGTTGCTCGACACCATTCTGCATTACCGCCTGCCGATCGCGCCGCTGACCGGGCTGATCGAGGCGCGCATCTTCGATCTCTATGACGATCCGATGCCCTCTCTCGGCGATCTCGAGGGGTATGCCGGCGAAACGGCAAGCGCGCTCTTCCGGCTTGCGTCGATCATCCTGGCCGAGGGGCGTGATCCGGGTGGCGCGGCGGCTTGCGGCCATGCCGGCGTCGCCTATGCGCTGACCGGATTGTTGCGCGCTTTCCCCTGGCATGCGGCGGCTGGCCAGGTCTACGTGCCGGCGGAGATTCTCGCCCGAAACGGCGTAATCCGCGACGACATCGTGCGAGGGCGCGGCGGGCCCGGCGTGCTCTACAGTCTGAAGGAACTCCGGGCGATCGCGCGCAAGCACCTCGCCAAGCTGCGGGAGCTGCGTGAGACGATTCCGCCTACGCTCGTACCGGCCTTCCTGCCGGTCGCGCTGGTCGAGTCCTATCTGAGGAAGATGGAGCGCACCGGCTACGACCCGTTCCGGAGCATCATCACGCTGCCGGCCTGGCAGCGGCAATGGATTCTCTGGCGCGCGGCCAGGAAGGCCATGCGGGGTTAGATCGCGCGCGTTTGCATCGGCGTTCCCGAAAATCGCAATCCACGTTTCGGGCCGAAGCAATAATTCGCAGGACGCCGCGCCGGCCGAGAAAAAACCCTCTCCCGGAAGGAGAGGGTTGGAATGGATTACCCCACGCCGAAGGCTCTCTACTCTGCCGCCTCAGCCGCAGCGGCGCCCGCCCACGCATCGAGATGCTCCTTCGCGCGGGCCGTCAGCGCCTGCTTGCGGGCCACGCTCTTGGCAGGGCCCTTCAGGCGCTTGCCGTCCGGCCCCGTCTTGGGTGCGTCCTCGATATGCGGGAACAGGCCGAAATTGATGTTCATCGGCTGGAAGGAGCGCGGCCCCTCGTCGATGGTGACGATGTGCCCGCCGGTGATGTGGTTGACCAATGCGCCAAGCGCCGTCGTCGCAGGGGGCAGTTCGAGCGGGCGTCCGAGCCGCTCGGCCGCGGCCATGCGTCCGGTCAGCAGGCCAATGGCGGCGCTCTCGACATAGCCTTCGCAGCCGGTGATCTGTCCGGCGAAGCGAAGGCGCGTATCGGCCTTGAGCTGCAGGGACGGAGAGAGCAGCTTCGGCGAGTTGAGATACGTGTTGCGGTGGATGCCGCCCAGGCGAGCAAATTCGGCATTCTGGAGCCCGGGGATCATCCGGAAGATCGCAGCCTGCTCGCCATATTTCAGCTTGGTCTGGAAGCCTGTCATGT